>DATNKA010000443.1:0-5215 GCA_035603655.1 Candidatus Acidiferrales bacterium
GGATCATCCGTCATTCCTCCCTCGCCGTTCCTGGAGTCCAGTTGAGCTGGCAACAGCTGGTCGACGAGGAACCCCTTCCAATTCGCAGCGACCCTGCTCCGAAGATCTTTTACGACCCCGAGGCCGTCTTGGGCCTGATCTACACGAGCGGCACGACGGGGCAGCCAAAAGGCGTCATGGTGACACATAGCAACATTCTTGCTGATGTCCACAACTTCAACTACTGGATGCGCTACACCGAAGGCGGAATCTACCTGCACGCCGCTCCGATCTTCCACATCGCGGACTTTCCCAGCATGTTCGCGGCCCCGGCATTCGGCGCCAGCCAAATCACAATTTCGAAATTTAGCGCACAGACTTTCTGCGAGACGGTGGAACGAGAGCATGTGACTCACACCGTGCTCGTGCCCACGATGATCAATTTGCTCACACAATTCCCGGACGCAAGAAAGCATGACTTGAGCAGCTTGCAGGTCCTGGCGTATGGCGGTTCACCTATGGCGCCGGAACTGGTCCATCGCACACGCGAGTTGCTGCCGAATGTCAAATTGATTCAAGTGTATGGGTTGAGCGAAACAGGCTTTCTCACGGGCTTGCAGGACCAGGAGCACACGGAAGACAAGCTCATGTCCTGCGGACGGCCCTGTCCCGGTGTGGATCTTCAAGTAACAGACACGGCAGGGAGACAAGTCGATCCGGGACAGGCAGGTGAACTGATCGCACGTGGCGCCAACGTCATGCGTGGTTATTGGAACAATCCGGAAGAAACTGCTAAAGCGTTTCGTGACGGATTCTTTCGTACGGGAGATATCGGCCAGCAGGACACTGCGGGATACTTTTACATCCTCGACCGGCTTAAGGACATGATTGTTACCGGCGGTGAGAACGTTTATTCGGGAGAGGTGGAAGCAGTGATCTACGGGCATCCTGCCGTTCGTGAAGTAGCCGTCTTCGGCGTACCCGATCCGCAATGGGGCGAGCTCGTAACGGCTTGTGTAGTTTTGAAGCCAGGGGCAATTCTGACCTCCGACGATCTGATTGCTTTCTGCCGGCGAAGCCTCGCAACTTATAAACTTCCCAGGCGCGTCGAGTTTTCAGAAAAGGATCTGCCCAAGAGCAGTTCCGGCAAGGTACTGAAAAAGACTCTGCGCGAGCGTTTCTGGATGCATCAGCAACGTGCCGTGAGCTGACGCGAAATTGCCTTCATCAGGATCGTGGCCAGGTACGTGCAACCTCCTTGCCTCTTCGCGGTGTAACCAAGCAATGCATCTGCCATCACACTAGATTGAAATAGAAAGATTACCGGTTTCCGACCGTTCCGCTGAAACCACGATTCAGCGCCAAGGCAGACATCTCCAGTGGCGACGACCCCAGGACGAATACTCGACGAATACTCTCGGTACGTTCAATCCCTTGTTCCCGAAGGGCAATTATTTTGGCGTTCTCGCCACGCAGGTCCTGGTCCCATCAACTTTATCGACGTACACCCTCATGTTGAAACGGCGTTGGCGCACAGTGTGACCGCCTCTGGGGATTGGATATTTTAGTGGCGGGAGAGCTTGCACGACGGAGTGTATTCCGTCCCGATTTCTGATTATTCGCGCAGGAAAGAGCGCCGTGCGTTTCGTCGGCTATCGTCCAGGCACGGAGGTGCACTGGCAAGCGAATCGTCACCTCTGGTTTCGGGCCGACTAGGGAATTTGTTGCGCGGGGAAATTCGCTAAGGAGAGTCAGCCGGGCCGCAAGCTATTACTGGGCATTGTGGGCCGGCTACAAGTTCTAGGGAGCGATCGTGGAACGGTACAACCGTTCTGAAAGGGAGGGGCAGCAAGCGACCCTTGGAACTGCAAGAGCAATTCAATCGAAGCGTTCACCCCGGATGCTACGCCGGCTTGCGCTTCGCGTAAAACGCTCTGAATGCTTCCTTCGCCTCGTCGGACCTTACTCGTTCGGCAAACACCTGGTTCTCTAATTTCACCGCTTGCTCCAGTTGTTCACGGAATGTCCCCTTCATGAGCCGCTTGGAAGCCTGCACCGCAGCGGCGGGCTTTGCAGCCAGAGTTCGCGCCGTTTCAGTTGCTTTCTCTAGAAGGCTCTGATCAGGCACAACCTGTGTGACTAGTCCAAGCTCGGCTGCCCGCGAGGCATCAAATGGTCCACCTAGCAGGATCAACTCGGCGGCTCGGATATATCCGAAACGCAATGGAAGCAAATAGCTGCTTCCAAATTCCGGCACGAGCGCTAAGTTCACGAAAGGCAGTTGGAACTTTGCGCTCTCTCCTGCGTACACGAAGTCGCAGTGAGCCAACATGGTCGTTCCGCCGCCAATGGCCGCGCCTTGCACGGCGGCGACCAGCGGCTTCTCGAAATTGATCAACGCGTGGATCAATTGCGCCTGAGGACTTTCCCCCTGTGCCGGCGGGTTCTTCATAAAGTCCTCGATATCATTGCCCGCACTAAACGAATTTCCCGCAGCGTGCCAAAGCACGACGCAAATCTGATCGTCTTTTGCCGCTCCGTTGAGTAATTCCGCCATCGTGATGTACATGCTCGAGGTCATTGCATTCTTCTTTGTGGGGCGATTCAGTTGGATGCTCAGGATGTTTCCAGAGCGCTCCGCAACGATGTCACTCATCTCCGGTCTCCAGTACGTGAATTTAGGTGCATCGTATCTTTCTCCAATAATTTCTTCCAGTCTGCGCCGTGCCCATATGCCCCGGATCGATGCAGGCCGGGAGGTTGGTCTAATTCTGTTTCGAGCCTGTAGCGAACGAGTTCAGCTACAGTCACCATCGTGAAGCCATACTCTGAGCAGAACCTTGCTAGATCGGAGCCGCGCGCCATACTGCCATCGCGGTTCATGATTTCGCAGATCACCGCGGCGTGATGCAGCCCTGCTAATCGTGCGAGGTCAACAGACGCCTCCGTTTGGCCGAGTCTTTCGAGAACGCCACCGGGCCGGGAACGTAAGGGAAACACATGACCTGGGCGCGCGAGATCTTCAGGGCGAGTTCGGGGGTCGACCGCGGCCAAGATGGTTTGCGCACGATCGTACGACGAGATTCCGGTTGTTACGCCCCTTTCTCGCGCATCGATTGAGACGGTAAACGCCGTGCCAAGGTAAGCGGTGTTGTCGAGCACCATTGGTCCCAATTCCAACTGGTCAAGCCGTTCACCGGTCATAGCGAGACAAATCAAACCCCGCGCGTAGGTAGCCATAAAATTGATCACTTCAGGAGTGACCATCTCTGCCGCGATCATGAGGTCACCTTCATTCTCACGATCCTCATCATCCGCAATAACGATCATGCGTCCTGATCGCAACTCCCTAAGCGACTTCTCGATCTCGGCGAACTTCACTGCTTGGGCAACAGGGCAGCGCTCATCACCGCCGGACACACGCGAAACTTCGGTCGCAACCAGTAGGTCCACTGCGCTAGGCTCCTGACTAGACATAAATGCTCCGATTAGGGCCAATTCCTCCAATCGTTCACATGATCGTGAGCGAATGTCCCATCTTTTTCTTCTTGGTCCGCAAGTACGACAAGGCATAGGGGCTTGGTGGTGCTTCGCAGGCAATCAGTTCCATGACTTCGATTCCACCCTTTGACAGGGCTGCAACTTTTTGCGGGTTGTTTGACATCAAGCGGACACGGTCAATCCCAATCTCGTGAACAATAGCGACTGCCAAGCTGAAATCGCGGCAGTCGGCATCAAAACCGAGGGCCTCATTGGCTTCGATCGTGTCGAGACCCTGGTCCTGCAATGCGTAAGCTTTCAGTTTTTCCATGAGCCCGATGCCACGGCCCTCCTGATATTCGTAAATCACCAGACCCGATCCCTCGTCTGCAATGGCCGACATTGCGAGTTCCAACTGCCCTCGGCAATCACAGCGCAGAGATCCGAGCACTTCTCCAGTGAAGCACTGGGAATGAATGCGTAGCAAAGGCGTTCGATTTTTCGGATCGCCAAGCATCAGGAGAAGGGCACTCTCAGTCTCTCCTTTGTCCATGTTCGCTCGCTCAAAGCCGATTAGGTCGAACACGCCGAACGTGGTAGGCAGGCGAGTGCAGGCCACTCGAACGAGGCTGCTTTGTCCGGCCCTCTGGACCATGCTGATCCGGACGCCGCAATTCCTCTTCGTAGGTCTCTCGGGCAACTTGGAATTCATTCGAGTGGAATCATTCAGCACTGGTCCTTGCATGCAGCCTTCCACAACAACAGTCGATGAGGCGGCGCATCTATCTTTTTCTGCCAGCCAGGAATTGAAAAGGTCCGGAACACCCAGCGAATCGCGGGACGGTGGTGGCCACTGCAGAACTCGCACAACCCGATTGGGCTAGTGGGTCAATGATTCTGTCGCGCCGTGCAGTCGCTGAGCTCGATTAGATCGTTCTTGGCTGTTGGCAACAGAAGTGCTTTCCATAATACGTGGACACTATTACTGACAGTCACGGCTATCACACCAAGAAAGATAACGGGGTTGATATCACCACCCGTCACCTTTCAGGGAAAGTCATTGACCCAACTGTTTGTTGGCTCTTATGTCACCGCAAGCTGGACCACCGAGGTAGTGGTTCCGGTGTCACCGGTTATGACGTTTCTGTCAAAGTGGCACAATCTAATAGCGCTCCACGCGCGCCCAGACCTGAGAAGCAACCATGATTAGACTAGCGATAGTGTTTTGTATCTCCTTGACGACGTTGCCAGCCTTTTGCCAGTCCGCATCGAAGTATCAAGTTGGCACCATCACTGAAGTTAAAGTTCATCAAGCTGCCGGAAGTGGCGCCTCTGACGCCGCGAGCTATGACGTCTCGGTCAAGGTGGGCGACACAATTTATGTGGTGCTCTATACGCCACCGCTGGGCGAGGAGACCGTCAAGTACGCGGCGGGACGCGAACTGCTTGTGCTCGTGGGGAAACGCACAATTCGCTACAACGATATATTGGGTCGATCGTATGAGGTGTCGATAGAAAGCCAAAAATCTGCCGCGAAGCCTAAACCGGCGCCGACAGAGTGACTGTTGAGGTTTTGTTGGACTGGAGAAAGAGAGATGAGCCGAAAGGATAGAGCAACGTAAGCGTACGGTCTGACCATCTGGAAAATGGATTAAAAACAGGAGATGCTCCGAGTCGGGACAGGTGTAATCGTGTCCGCGAGGAGATAGATGGAGAGTTTCAGAACGGAAGCGGTGGGCACAGTGTCGGCGAGTGG
>DATNKA010000444.1:0-2921 GCA_035603655.1 Candidatus Acidiferrales bacterium
CCTTGCTCGCCGCTTCGAAGCTCCCTCGATCAGCTATTCTGGCAGACGGTGATCGTATGCGGACGAGGTTTCGGTAATGACAGGCAGGTTCGATGGGTAGCAGAAGATGATCTTCTTCGACAGATTCAGTTCACCTAAAGCCTTTTGGCAGCCTAATAACGCACAACCGCCGCTCGGCAACAAACTTGTCTGCTTTTGCCATTGAAACTTGCAACACTACTTAGATTTCGGCGCGTCACTCATTTCAACACGGAGCTTTTTAGCATAGGTCTGGACGCACAGCTCGAGGAATTCGTCGTTCTGGTCCCTCACGGCGGTGAGGAATTCGATTATTGCACCTTGCACTTCTGTTCGTTTCTCCGGACTAACCTTCTCGAAGGTCCCCGGCAACCGGCTGTGCATTTTATCTTTGGCGGTATAGTAATCACTATAGAAGCGTTCAACGCGGGCTTTCTGCTGGTCTCCAAACGCGTGCACCATGGCATCCAAGTTGTTCGCCCCAAGTTCCACCGCCTCATTTTCTATCCACTCCATATTGTATTCGAGTTGTTTGCACGCATCCAGAAACTCGGCGTCCGAGCGCCTACTGCCAAATTGCTCGAGCGTTTCGTTCCATCGTTCGAAAAAGGTGAAACGCCAGCGCGACGCGAGCGTGAGCGCGGTCAGGAGCAGCGACGTGTCTGGATCACCGACAAATCTGCGGTCGAAGGTTTCAACCAGTAGAACGTAAAACCGGCGTTTGCCATTCTTGTAGAGCTTGTACCGTGTTAATACCGCACGGTATATGCGGCGATCCTGGCCGCTACCCCTAAACGTGACGTCATCCGGCTGCGGTTTCTTGCCCGCAGTCGCCAAGCGAATGTTGGTTTCCAGTCGGTCTATCCACGGGATATTGGCGCGTCCGCGCGTAGACAGTGATTGACGTAGCTCTTCCCAGGTGATGCGTGGAGCCTCACTGCCGCCAACGGAGTACGGCACAGTCAGGCCTAGAATGTCGAACGCCCCGCTAGATCCAAGCAGGGTAGACAGGGGTGGAACGCGCTCGCCATCCTTGCCCTCAAAGGGAGGAGCTACAATAAGCTCCAATCCCGCTTGGAGAGGCGTCTCCGACTGTTCGTCCTCTTTGCGGGCAATTTCGAAAGACTCTGTGATCTTGCTGGCAGCTTGAGCAATATCGATCTGGTACTGCACTGGGTTATTTTTGCGATGTTGCGGAGTATACAAGTCCTTGGTAGCACAAATTGCCCTAAGGAGCTTGCCCACCGGGCTGTTCCACCAAAGGTCGGCATTTGGTATGAACACATTGGGAGGGTCGGGAAGGTAGGGCGCAATCCGACTGATCAGTGTAGTGTTGTAGCCCTCGACCACTGCCGGCAATTTCTTCAGATCGACGTCATGAAGGCACGCCACCGGCTTCTCATCGATCGGTTTATCCGGCTGCGGTTTGATGATGCTATACATGCCGATCTCATAACCGCAGTATACGCTCTGATACCCCGTAAATACGACGATCAGCCAATCAGCCTGGACTAGTGCGGCTCTGATAACGGGCTCGTATTTAACGCCCGGTTGAATGCTTTCTGTGTCGAGAAAGCAGTTCAGTGAGGGTCCGCCCTTGCCGCTTTGTGCGAGGAGTGTGAGTTGATCCTTGATCGCGCTCGCGATTATCGTGTCTTCATGCGCATAGCTGATGAAGACATTAATATTCTCGTCCATTTGACACCTTCTTCCACATGCAATCTCGGCGGCTATGGCGCAGATCTATATCTGAAAACGAGCCCGTGCCGAGTCAGGTTGTGGCCATCTAACCTGTCCGCTTTTTTGTCGGTTAACCAGCTCCAAGACCGGCGACACGAGCCTAGCACAGCACATCGGTTGCGTAACGCTTCGTTAGGGTTAGTCGGCTGGAGCTGTGGGGTGTGGCGGACGGGAATTCCCCTGTTAACCCGAGGGTTGTAGATTCGAGTCCTTCATTGTGGTGGCACCAGGATCTCACGAATGCTCAGAACCTCTGCATTTTAAGCTCGGATGGAGTTTTCGGTAGCCTCACCCCTCCCCCACAGTGGCTTCGCTCCTGCTCGTGATCTTGATACCGAAAAGCGTTTGGTGGTGGGTTCTATTCACTCGAGAGGCTGTGCGCGCTCAATTTCGTCGAGACTGAGAGCAGACCTGGGCCGAAGTGGAATCTCATCTCGCAGCATTCCCGTTGATCGCAGCATTCGGCATCTGTTCGATCGGTGCCGTCTGCCTGTACATTTTGGCTGCATACGGCAGCATGAAAGCAGTTGACGCCGCTCAGCGGCTACGCCAGTTGGCAAGAAAGTACCGGAGAAAGACCTAGCGCCTAGATTTCTTCGTTCTCGATTCCGCTTTTCTTGTCCAACCGCCGAGATGATGCGCCATTACCGTGCAGGCCTCGCGTAGTTCATCGGCGAGAGAGCGATCGACCATCGTACGGGCAACAACCATGCCACCGATGCAAAGAGCAGCTATGGCCTCTGCCTTGACACGACGAGGCTGGGCCTTATCGCGCAAGCTCCGCTCCAGAACACTGACCATGGCTTTAAATACGGTCTCAAAGGCGCGCTTTGCGCTGGTGTTGGAGCGAGCAACGTCGGTCGGTAAGGCCACCATCGGGCACGAGTTGTCGATATCCTCGAAATGCTGGCGTGATAAATACGCGCGCACGACCTGGGGGCCAACTTCGGTGGACGACAAATCCACATGTACGCCTTCCCAGCAGTTTTTCCATTCGGGGTCGGTGAAGAAGCATCCGAGAACTTCGGAATAAAGGTCGCTCTTGCTGTCAAAATAGCTGTAGAAACCACCATGTGTCAGGCGGACCCCGGCCATGATTTGCTGGATTGAGACACTCTCGAATCCATAGCGATTGAACAATATACGGGCGCTATCTACGATTT
>DATNKA010000445.1:0-2906 GCA_035603655.1 Candidatus Acidiferrales bacterium
ATTCCCGGTCTCGAATGGGATCGCAATCACTCCAACTATGTCGCGGGTCCCCGGGCGCAGCAGGCGAACGGTCGCAGCGAATGATTGCCGTCATCTTTGCAGGTCCATCTTTGCCGCCGCCCGCTCCGCCGATTGCGGGAATTGAGTGGCGACCACCAGTGCGCCAGGGCGATCTATATTTGGCAGCCTTGTCACGCCCGGCGATTATTGGCGTCGCGGACGGCTATTTCGAAATCATGCCGACGGTCTGGCACAAGGAAATCCTATGGGCTATGGCCCAAGGCATCCACGTCTATGGCGCTGCCAGTATTGGAGCGCTGCGGGCCGCAGAGCTCACAGACTTCGGGATGAAGGGCATCGGTCATATCTATCGGCAATTCCATACCGGCCGATTGACGGATGATGACGAGGTCGCAGTGCTGCACGGGCCGGCGGAAATCGGCTACGTGCAGGTCACCGACGCCATGGTCAACGTGCGCGCCACGATCGATCGTGCGCTACAGCTAGGCGTCGTGGAGCCTGCGTTCGCGGCGAGGCTTGTTTCGATTGCCAAGTCACTGTTCTACAAGGACAGGACGTACGAGGCGATCCTGAAGGCAGCGACCGAACAAGGCCTCGCGCCGGAGTTGGTTGGCCGCTTCGCGAACTGGCTGCCCGGCGGACAGGTCGATCAAAAGCGCATCGATGCGAGCGAGATGCTAGAGGCAATGACGGCGCATATCTCCAGCGGCGTGATCCCGCTGAAGGTTTCCTACGAATTTTCTCACACGTTCGCTTGGGAGGAAGCTCGGCGGCGAATCGAGGCGGCGGGTGACCCGGCCGGCATGAACATCCGATGACCGAGGAACCTTGACTCCTCCTGTCTGCATCACTCAAGGCTGGTCCGACAGGAACCCGATATCACGCAAGCATTTCACCTTCTTTTCGATAATTCCGGAATCGAGAAGGTCGAATATCTTAGTCTCTCGACCGCCCAGGTCAAATTCAACTTTCTGACCCGCCATCGCGTCAGCAAGCACCTTGTATTTGTACGTTTCGACGACGTCTTCCACTGGGTTAACTGCGGCGGCGAAGCTGACGAATTCTCTGCTGGAATACACGTCTCTGACGGCGCGATTTGCAACGTCGAACCTTCCTCGTTCTACATCGCGTCGCAGACGATCGAGGCTGAATCTAATGTCGGGATTTTGTAGCCTGTTGCGATACTGGTTGCCGAAATCGACCCATCGCTGCAAATTTCGATTAAATCGTCTCTCATCCCACGACGCGTGAATAAAAGCGTCTTCAAAGCATGCGCTCCGGGGCGGACCGCTCACTCTGCGTCGCGGGTGATAACGCTTGATGCCATCCATATTGGCGTCGGCAACCAGCGCGTGACCCAGTTCGTGGGCGAGTTCAGCCAGAACGGTCAACTCGAGATCCGGATTGGCCCCCGTTGCTAGCGGTACCAGGCCCCTTCTCTTGTCACGATCTCCATCCGGATATCGCAAAAGATCTCTGATGGTCTGGTTCTCGACGTCCACAAACGATTTTTTGCCCGTCAGCTCCCGCTCGGAAATGGCGAGGTAAACGCTCTTGCTGTCGGGCAGCCGATCCGGGCCTTCCCAAAAACCCCAACCCATCGGGCCCCATGACGGAGTTTCAGTCAGATACAACCACGTCAGTCGACAAAGCCTGCTCTTCATGTAGTCCGGCGCCCGGACGTAAGCCTTTGCCAGGACGTCTTTTTGGGCTTGGCTTGCCGGCTTGGCGCAGGTCGGCGACCGGTAACGAGGGGCGAAACCGGAGTCGCCTGGATAAAAAGCGGTGTAGCAGGCTTTTTCCGCAAATCTCGTTCCGTCAGGATCACTGACACATGTCCCCCGGAAATGAGTTTCGGGCGGGGTGGTTGGATGCGGGAAGGATGGCGTCGCGGCCTTTGCGGAATAAAGTATCGTAAGAAAAACCAATGGGATCAACGCGGTCGCCCTCATATCCACGCCTCCATGTATAGCCGGCAAGATGCTCCAACTTCTCGGATTTGCCAGGCAGGGAGGGAGCGCTTCAGACCGCTAACGCTCTAATTCCCGGCAACTGCCAGATCGTCCGCTTGGATGCCCGTGCCAAAATCGATGCTTCAAAACCGTATTCAACAACCAAGCCGAGTGCGAAGACAAGCCTAATCTCCTTCAGTCGCGACCGCGCCGACGAAGTGGCTTTTTGTCTCAGGGCCGGAGCTTGCGGCTGGGCGGATAGCGAATGTCAAATCCACTCCACTAACCGCCTCCTGAAAATCCCTCTCAGGAAGTATATGTCCCATGGATGACAAGAATAATGGTCTCACCAGTCTAAGATGGGTCAGATCGGCCTACCTCGTTCCACGAATAGGCGCTGAGTGGCAACTGTGCTAGATTTTGGGTTTTTGGGTTCATAAGGTGCTGGATGGCGTGCCCAAACTGCGGTGCGGATTTTTCAGAGTCCGCAAGGTTCTGTAGCCAGTGTGGCTCGGCATTGGCACTCAGTTGTCCGTCATGTGGTAACAGCGAAGCACCTGGCTCGAAGTTTTGTACCAAGTGTGGCACCGGCCTCCATCATGTGACGGGCGGTACTATAGCAAGCCCTGATCTTGCTCCAGCCGTATCACGCGCGACGTTTGCCGAACGTTGCCACTTGACAGTGATGTTCTGTGATCTCGTCGGCTCAACGGCGCTCTCGGTGCACCTTGATGTTGAAGACTTTCATGAGTTGATCGGCACTTACCAGAAGGCCGTTGCCGAGATCGTGACGCGATTCGGCGGATTTGTCTCTCGCCGTGTCGGCGATGGCGTCCTTGTTTACTTCGGTTACCCCAACGCGAATGAAGATGACCCGGAACAGGCCGTGCGAGCAAGCTTGGCTGTCGTCGAGGGGATCGGGCTGCTGGAAAG
>DATNKA010000446.1:0-3550 GCA_035603655.1 Candidatus Acidiferrales bacterium
GGTCGGTTCAGCCGCGCAGTGTTGAAGTCTAACCTACGAACATCCTGCAACTCAGGCTACCGCAACTCTTTCTTATGTTTAGTGCTTGCTGACGGCAAAGTTCGGAATGTACTGGCACGGGTCGGAAGGATCGATGTGGCCCTCGTCGAATTCAATCACATCGCCCACATTCACGGTGTTCCCGGCAGCAAGCACCACACCGGTCTTGCCTTCCCATGTTTCGACGAAGGCCGCCATGCCTGTGGCATAATTCGGATTCACGCGCCTGTCTGCCAGGACCTGGCTTGATCGGGTCATGGCCAGCGCCTGAGCCGCAGTTGCTATCCCGGTCACCACCGCCTGTTTCCGGGTCCCCGTCCGTGGTGACGGCCACCTCGCCTTGGCGCCGCACTCAAGCTTCGGCTCCTTGATGGCCGTCAATTCGTCTTCACCCGGCTCGCGCGCCATCGCCTGCTGTTGTGCTAGGCCGATGGGTTGAATCGTCCAGGACGGGACGGAAGCGGCGCCCGAAGCGAGGTCGCCGGCGGCGGTCGGCGTGGCGAGCCCGGCCGGATCCGGGCTGGGATCGCCGCCATCGTGTCCTGGCTGCTTTGGCTGATCGACACCATTGACATCCCGCTCCGCGCGCGACGCCTTGGCGCGCTTGTCGGCGTCGGCTACGGCTGGAATGCTCGGCAAAACGTTCTGTTCATTCGGCGCGGAAACCGGTGGCGGCGAAGCAGCCGCCGACTCTTCCATCACGATTTCAACCGGGATCGCGGCAACCAAAGCGGGCTCGGTCCGCCCGAAGAACCCGAGCAGTAGAAACAGCGCAATGACGACATGTCCCGCAATCGCCAGTGCATAGGCGATGCGGCGGTTGTTGGATTCCTGCTGAAGGAAATGCTGCAACCACCGCACCACAGCCACCGCGTCAATCGGAACTGCCTCACCTTAGCGCTAGTTTACCTTAGGCATGCCTTTGGCTTCAACGCTTTCTCAGTCACGCGGATGTTCTCCGACCGACAACGTGTTGGTCTCAGGCCGCTCCAGCGATGTCTGCTTATGGCACTTTCGGGCATGGCCCGATGTCCAAGTTGAGTCTGCTTTCGGGGAGTAAACCGGACCTCACGATTGCGACCGCCGACTTCCGAAAATGACCCGAAGCGGAGTGCGCCAGGAAAGCTGGCAAAGAATAGGAGGTGAAAGTCCCCCACGGGGTAAGGACTAGCCATCCGCCCCGACCCCGAGTGATGCGCGGCGTCCCGCGAGGGCCGACGTGAAGCGTTCACAGGGGAGACCACGGGCCAAGTATTGAGCTGCGAAACGGGTCTAATTCCGAGGTGCCGATCTCATTCCGTTGAAGAGAAGGCAACATCGTCCCATGGCGAAATGGCTTGCATGGGAAGAATCTCGCGCAGTCGGAGACCTTGTGCACGTGGAGAAGTTCTTTGCACGGAACCTGGGAAGTCTCATCCGTGTCCGGACAGGCAAGCCGGGCCGGTTCATGAAGGCGATAGCCGAACGATGAGCATGCACGCGGATGAGAATTCGGACGGGGTCATAGTACCCGAGAAGCGGCCGAACAAAGAGGGCTCGCCCTCTGCGGAGGCCGTGGAGGGAAGGACCTCGCCCAAGGGGAACGGCGGCGAGACGGCCGCGGCCCGGACACTGCGCCGGGATACCGCGTCGAACGGACTCATCGCCGTGCGCCGAGCGGCGCGACAGAGCAAGAGTGTACGGTTCACTGCGCTGCTGCATCACATCACCATCGATCTCCTGAAGCGGAGCTACCTTTCGCTTGAACGGGACTCCGCGCCGGGCATCGACGGTGTGACGTGGCAGACCTACGGAGAGAACCTCGAAGAGAAGCTAGAAGACCTGCACGACAAGGTGCACCGGGGCAGTTACCGAGCGCGTCCAGCCAGACGTACCTACATTCCGAAGGCCGATGGCTCGAAACGACCGCTGAGCATTCTGTGCCTGGAGGACAAAATCGTCCAACAGGCTGTCGCGACGGTCCTCGAAGCAATCTACGAGGAAGACTTCCTCGGGTTCTCCTACGGATTCCGGCCGGGGCGCGGCCAGCACGATGCGCTGGACGCCCTCCACGCCGGCATTCTCAGGAAGCAAGTGAACTGGGTGCTTGACGCGGATATCCGGGGCTTCTTCGATGCCATGGCCCACTCATGGATTATCCGTTTCCTCGAGCACCGTATCGCGGACAAGCGCATCCTGCGCCTCATTGCAAAGTGGCTCAAGGTCGGCACTGTCGAAGATGGACGCAGAACACGTGGCGTATGTGGCGCTCCACAAGGCGCGGTGATCTCACCGATCCTGGCGAACGTCTACCTGCACTATGTGTTCGATCTATGGGTCCATCGCTGGCGGCTCACCAAAGCGTCGGGCGACATGATCGTCATCCGCTATGCGGATGACACCATCGTCGGCTGCCAACATGAGCACGAGGCACGGGCGTTCCTTGACGATCTCACGGAACGAATGCGCAAGTTTGAACTGGCATTGCACCCGGACAAAACCCGGCTGATCCGCTTTGGCCGCCACGCGGCCAAGCAACGTGAGAAGCGAGGGGAGGGGAAGCCTGAAACCTTCGACTTCCTCGGCTTCACGCACTTCTGCACGCGATCACGCAAATGGGGCTCGTTCGTCATCGGGCGCAAGACGATCAAGAAGCGGATGCGAGCCAAGCTGCTGGCGATCAAGATCGAGCTGCGCAGGTTAATGCACGACCCGATCGCGAAAACCGGTGCTTGGGTGAAACAGATGCTGAGAGGGCATCTGAACTACTTCGCTGTCTCGGGTAACCACCCGAGCCTGTGGTGGTTCTTCAACAAGGTAAAGCGGCTCTGGCTCGCGTCGCTCAAGCGGCGCAGCCAAACGGCACGCCTCAACTGGGAGAGGTTCATCCAGTTCGTTGACCGATTCTTTCCGCCAATCAGAACGATACACCCGCTGCCTTGTCACCGCTTCGACGCCAAAACCCGAGGGAGGAGCCCGGTGCGTTAGCAGCGCACGCCGGGATCTGTACGGGGGGCGGCTGGCAACGGCCGTCCCTACCGTGACCAGAGAGTTGGCTCCGCCGCCGTTGATCTAGATCAACTAGAAACCTTGCACTCGCCATTAAGGGCGACGGGATGCAGGTTTTGTGATCACATTAAATCGCGATTGGTCTGGTCGGTCACTCGTTACTGGGGAGGTCATCACAATGAAATGCAGGTTGATTATCCTTACGTTCGCGATCTTAATTGTCCCAGCGTTCGCTAGTGAAGCGCTTGCCACGACGGTCGATATTCGCAGCATCGCCTGTAGCGAATATCTCGCCATGCCGGCTGCACCGTCGAGCAAGTTCTCGGCTTGGATGACCGGCTGGTTTAGTTATCAAAGTCGGAGGACGTTTGTAGATTTTGACCTGCATCGGACAAATGTCACAAACGTAAGAGGGTGGTGCCAATCCAACCCGAGTGCCAGTGTGATGGTAGGCCTGGAAAAATCGATAGGCGTAACCGCGGTGCCTAGCGGTACGCTGGATTTTAACAAGATCACTTGCGGA
>DATNKA010000447.1:0-5769 GCA_035603655.1 Candidatus Acidiferrales bacterium
CCTGCCGTTTCCGTCATCGTGCCCGCACGCAATGAAGAAGCATCGTTAAAAAACTGCCTCGATTCGCTGGTCGCGCAGACAAAGGTCGCATTCGAAATCATCGTGATCAACGATCACTCCACCGACCGCACCCACGAAATCGCATCCTCGTTTTCCTACAAGCGGGTCCGAGTCGTCGAAGCCGGCACACTCCCCCCAGGTTGGACCGGCAAGAATAACGCAGTCATCGCCGGAGCCAAAGTTGCGCAGGGAGAATGGCTGCTATTCACCGATGCCGACACCCTGCACCTGCCCGGATCGCTGGCGCGAAGTATCGAAGAAGCCACACGCCAACATGCGGCCTTGCTTTCCTACTCGCCCCAGCAAGTCGTGAAAAGCCTTTGGGAGAAGGCCGTAATGCCGGTGATCTTTGCCGAACTGGCCGCGAGCTTTCGTCCCTCGAAAGTAAGCGACCCCAACTCGCCCGCAGCAGCCGCCAATGGCCAATATCTTCTCATCACGCGCGCCGCCTACGATGCTGTCGGCGGACACGCTGCCATCGCTAGAGAGCTGCTAGAGGATGTCGCTCTGGCCAGGGCTGTAAAAAAATCAGGCAGGAAGATTTGTTTTCGTTTCGGCGGCGATGCCGTCCGCACCCGCATGTATCGCACTTTCGCTCAACTTCGCGAAGGCTGGACGAAGAACCTCGTCCTGTTGTTCCCGTCTCCCATGCGCTTAGCCACGCTGCGTGCGCTTGAATTTATCCTCATAGTTGCCAGCCTTGCAACCGGCATAACCACTGCTCGACACGGACATCTTCAACCCGCTGTCGCCGGGTTACTTGGCGCAATCTTGTACGCAACGTTCCTGACCCGGATCCGTCGCGCTCATTTTTCTTGGGACGCAGCCCTTCTGGCTGTGTTCGGCCTTCCTCTGTTCTCCTATTTGCTGGTACGCTCGAGGCGATCTCATAAGCACGGCAACGTCTGGTGGAAGGGCCGCCGCTATCCCCCGGGTCCCGGAGTCACAGATCCAGCAGTCACAGCGGTTGCAGTCACAGGCATTGCAGACCCACCCAAGTTGCCAGATTCAACACAGCAGGAGCAGCATGGTATATCTCACGCGCAAAGCTGAATTTTCCGCATCGCATTACTACCACAATCCGGATTTCACTCCCGAGGAGAACGTTCGCGTCTTCGGCAAATGCAATAACCCCAACGGCCACGGCCACAATTACACACTGGAAGTCACGGTGAAAGGCGAAGTTGACCCACGCTCCGGTTTCGTCGTCGATCTCAAACAGTTAAAGGAAGTTATGCACCGCGACGTGCTCGAAGCCTTGGACCATCGCTTCCTCAACAAAGAAGTCCCTGAATTTATCCATCGCATCCCCACCACGGAAAACATTGCGATCGCGATTTGGCAGCGCCTCGTATCAAAACTGGAAACCGCCAAACTGCACCGCATAAGGGTTTACGAAACCCCAGATCTATTCGTGGATTTCTACGGAGAACCATGACCCACATGAGAATTTGTTGCGGCGTGCACCCCTGTGCCCCTTGGGTTAGAGGGTTTCAGCCTGTTGAATCAATAATAAAATGAAAGCCCACCTCTCACGCCGATACTTGTTTTCCGCCTCGCACCGCCTGCACAGCGAAGCAATGTCCCCCCAGGAGAACCAGGCAACGTACGGAAAATGCAACAATCCCTACGGCCACGGCCACAACTACATCGTCGAGCTAACGGTCAGCGGCCAAGTGGACGAAAAAACCGGCATGGTTTGCAACTTGGCCGACCTTGACAGCTTCGTCGAAAGGGAAGTGCTCGCCCGCTTCGACCACGAAAACTTGAATACCTTACAGGAATTCGCCCAGGAGGTACCCACCACGGAAAATCTTTGCATTCAGATTTACGAAATAGTGCACCGTGGCTTTGCCCACGCGCATCTTGAAAGAGTAAGGCTGGAAGAAACCATGATGAATTCGTTCGAGTATACCGGCTAGCAATCGTCTTCGATTTTAAATTGCCAAATTACACATTTGCTCAATCAACTTATGAAACCACAAACCGAACCCTCCACCCTCACCAGCGCCAGCTTCGAAGACCTCGTCCAGGAGATGCTCGTCCGCCTCGGCGAAGACCCGCAACGCGAAGGCCTTCAGCAAACTCCCGAGCGCGTTCGCAAGTCCTTGCAGTTCCTCACCCGCGGCTACACCGAAGACGCCGAAGCCCTGCTCAAGGGCGCACTCTTCTCGGTCACCTACGACGAAATGGTGATCGTCAAGGACGTCGAAATGTTCAGCCTCTGCGAGCACCACATGCTGCCGTTCTTCGGCAAAGTGCACGTCGCCTACATCCCCAACGGGAAAGTAATCGGCCTCAGCAAAGTTCCCCGCCTGATCGAACTCTTCTCCCGCCGCCTGCAGATTCAAGAACGCCTCACCACCCAGATCGCCGAGTCCATCCAGAAAGTAATCGAACCACAAGGTGTCGGCGTAGTCATCGAGGCCCGCCACTTATGCATGATGATGCGCGGCGTCGAGAAACAACATTCCGCTGCCGTCACTTCGTCTATGCTTGGGTGTTTCCGCGACTCGAACGAAACCCGCTCCGAGTTCCTCTCCCTAATCCGCCAGCGTCCCAACGGCATTTGAAGAGGGGTCGATGGTGTGGAGCGGACACCGCTGTCCGCTGCTTTTGACCCCTTGCCTTGGAAAGTCAACAGCCTTTGGTCATCCTGGCGCCCTTATGCGGAAAGGACCAGTGTAATTGCTCTGACTGCCGTGGTCAGGGCGCAGTATATTAGAAACGGGAATCGGAGAGAGTCCTACCTTGCCACCATCCAATTCTGCCAGATCGCGCCCCCTTCCTTTGCAAAACCAAAACGCCGTCGTCACCGGCGCCACCCGCGGCATCGGACTCGCCATTGCCCGCGCTCTCGCAGCCGAAGGATGCAATCTGATTCTTACCGCCCGCCACCAATCAGCCCTTCGCCGCATCAGCAGGGAACTCGCGTCTGCGAAAACCAAAATCCTCGCGCATCCCTGCGACGTCCGCGATCCGCAATCGATCGACGATCTCTTCCGCGCCCTCCGCAAACAATTCAAGCACCTTGATATCCTGATCAATAACGCCGGCATCGCCCACGTCAACCTCACCGTCGACAAGCTCTCCTCAGCGCTGTGGAAAGATGTGATCGACACCAACTTGACCGGAACATTTCTAATAACCCAGGCCGCTCTTCCCATGATGAAACCTGGCGGCACAATCGTGAACAATCTCTCCATCGTTGCCAACCGCGCCGTCGCCGGATCGGCAGCCTACGTCGCCTCAAAACATGGCGCCCTCGGCTTCACCAACACATTGCGTGAAGAGCTTCGCCCCAAAGGCATTCGCGTAATCGCCCTAATGCCCGGCGCCACGGACACCGACATCTGGAATTCATTCTGGCCGCAAGCCCCGCGAAAGAAGATGGTGTCCCCTGCCACGATAGCCACCGCAGCTGTTAACGCAATCCTGCTGCCGCCAAACACGACCGTCGAAACTCTGGAAATTCTCCCCACGGTCGGACTTCTGTGAACCAATAACAAAACACCCAACCCCTGTGAACCCTGTGTTCTCTATGGTATAGATTTTGTTTTTGAAGTTTCCAGTCCACCGTTTACACAAATCGATTTTCCCGCTAAGATTGCGCTCGCCCAATCGAGGAGAAACGAAAATGACGAAAACACCTTTGCTCGCCGCCACCCTGTTGGCCATCGCGATCGCTGCAATTCCCGTCCACGCGCAGGACGCAAAGAAAGACGTCGCGACAAAGCCCGCGGATAGCCCCTCTAAGGTTGTTCTCGATTCCTGGAACGACATCGGCCGCAAACTCATCGCCATGGCCGAAGATTTTCCCGATGACAAATACGATTTCAAGCCCACGCCCGCCCAGCGCAGCTTCGCCGAGCAACTGCTGCATGCCGCCAACGCAAATTATTTTTTCACCGATCCCGCCATGGGCAAGCCAGCGCCCAAGGAAGAAGATCCCAAACGCTCCGACTTCAAGACCAAGGCTGACATCGTTGCCTTCGTGAAAAAAGCTTTCGCCGACGGCGCCGCCGCCATCAAGGCCAAAGGCGACAAGGGAATGTCCGACCTTCTCGTCGACCCCTTCGCTCACCAGCAGGTGCGGGTCTCAGACATGGCCTACGGTTTCATCGAGCATTCCGGCGAACACTACGGCCAACTTGTCGTCTACTATCGCGTCGCCGGCCTCGTGCCCCCGGAGTCTCGACCGAAAAAATAATTCCGCTCCGGTGTCTTCCTGTTTCTGAGTTAGCCAGTAGACCTGGGCGAGGCGACGAATACGAGTTAGCCACCCTTGATCGCGGAATTTCCTGGCGAGCCATTTTTCCTTAGCTTTTTGTACATCTCGTTGATTCGCTTGCAGATGTATCTCCTGAAGCATGCCCCAGACCCAGCCACCTACGCGGCGTCTCTTTACTTATGCCGAACCAGGGAATCAACGCCCGGCTCCACGCGTTTAACTCAACAGATGACTGTCCGGCCCAGACGAGCATCGCTTATACTGAGTCGATATATATATATATGTCCGCCGTCCCACAAAAGACGTTCTACCTCGAAACCTTTGGCTGCCAGATGAACGTCCATGACTCGGAAAAGGTCATTGGCACGCTGGTGCGTGAGGGGTACCGGCAGGTGCAGACGGTGGAAGAGGCCGGGCTGGTGCTGTACAACACGTGCTCCATACGGGACAAGGCGGAGCAGAAGGTTTTCAATCGCCTCAGCGACTACAAGAAGTATCAGAAGCAGGGCAAGAAGTTTGCCGTGCTCGGCTGCGTTGCGCAACAGGAGGGCGAAAAGATTTTCGAGCGGGCCCCGTATGTCTCGATGGTGTGCGGATCGGCGTCGTATAAGAACCTGCCCCAGATGCTGGTGCAGATTGAGGCAGGGAATCAGCGCGTAACCGGACTCGACGATCGCGAAACCGAAGACTGCTTCGAAACTGAATTTACCGCCCGCACCAATCCCCATCGGGGATACATCACCATCATCGAGGGCTGCGACAAATTCTGCGCCTACTGCGTCGTCCCATTCACCCGCGGAAAAGAACGCAGCCGCACCTCAGACTCAGTGCTCGCCGAAGCCCGCCAGATGGCCGATCTCGGCTACACGGAAATTCAGTTGCTCGGCCAGAACGTGAATTCGTATAGAGATCCGGCAGGGAAGCCGGGGGGAAAGAAAACCTTCGCAGAATTGCTGGCTGCAGTCGGTGAAGTCCCCGGGATCAAGCGCGTGCGCTTCACTACCTCGCACCCCCGCGACTTCGGACGCGACATTATCGACGCCATCGACGCCGTCCCCACCCTCTGCGATCACGTTCATCTTCCAGTGCAGAGCGGATCGGACCGCGTGCTCAACGCCATGCAGCGTCTCTACACTCGCGAGCAGTATCTTGAACGCATCGCATGGATGAAGTCCGCGAAGCGCCAGATCAGCATCACCAGCGACATAATCGTAGGCTTTCCCGGCGAGACCGAACAAGACTTTGCCCAGACTTTATCATTGCTCGACGAAGTCGGTTACGACGCTGTCTTCACCTTCAAGTATTCGCCACGTCCCAATACTCCGTCGCTGGCATTAGACGATACAATCCCGGATCAAGAAAAAGCGCGCCGCCTGGAAACCTTAATGTCGCGCCAGAGGGAGATACAGATCACGCGCTACAAGAGATACATAGGCGAAACACTGGAAGTAATGGTTGAATGCAGAAACGAAGCCCGC
>DATNKA010000448.1:0-2586 GCA_035603655.1 Candidatus Acidiferrales bacterium
CTCTCGAGAGGAGTTTGCTTGTTTCGGGGGGCGTGTCGGACAACTGGACAATCAGCCTGCGGATGCTTTGTTGGACTCAGGCGATGTCGTGATCACCATCGGTTATGACGCTGTTGAGTACTGGCCCTCGCTCTGGAACAAAGGCAGCAGACGCCCGATTGTCCACATTGACGTGGTTCCAGCCAACATTGAAAACGACTATGCCCCAGCTGTTGAGCTCATTGGGAGCATCGAAGAAACACTCACAGCGTTGTCGACCCTCCTCCATCGCCCACAGCTTGCCGCGGTGTCCGCCGACTTGCTGCGCCTGATCGCGAACGACAGAGAGCGATTGCTGGCCGAGGCCGCTACCAAGTCCGGGATTCCCGTTCATCCCATGCGCCTGATAAGCGAGTTGCAGAAAATCCTGACACCCGATGTCACGGTCTGCTCTGACATGGGGACAGTAAGCATGTATCTCTGCCGCTACCTCTTTAGCTTTCGTGCACGACAGTTCCTGATCACCAATGGCCAACAGACGCTTGGCGTGGCGCTGCCGTGGGCTATCGCTGCGTCCCTGGTTCGTCCACACGAGAAAGTGCTCTCCATCTCAGGCGACGGTGGCTTTTTATTCTCGGCGAATGAGCTTGAGACCGCCGTCCGATTGCATGCGCACATCGTTCACATGATTTGGATCGATGGAAGCTACGACATGGTGGCGGCTCAGGAACAAATCAAATACAACCGCACTTCAGGAATAAAGCTGGGCGCGGTCGACCCAGTGAAATATGCGGAAGCCTTCGGCGCAACCGGCCTTCAAATTCAGCACCCGGATGAGATCGCCCCAACTCTGCGCAAGGCTTTCGATACGCCAGGGCCAGTGTTGATCGGAGTGCATGTCGACTATCGCGACAGCGTGAAACTCTTTGAGCAGGTCCACGAGGGCAGCACGGTGTGATTTGGCAATCGTGCCCAAACGAAGATAGAACGAGATTGTTTTCTCCAACCATCAATCAGATTGCGAGACGAAGGGATGATATATGAGCGTGATACAGAAAAAAAGTTCGGGCAGTACGACCGCGGTACTCGACGCCCCACACAGGTCCAAAACACGGGAACTCAGTGACATTCCCGCACGAGCGCGCAAGCTGGCTCAGGAAGCGATTGGAATCGACAGTCACATCGACACGGTTCAGCGAGTATTGGTAATGGGGGAAGACCTGGCCAAGCGGTGGGACGTGGGTCACGTGGACATTCCGCGGTTGCACGAGGGCGGCACACGCGCGCCGTTCTTTGCGCTGTGGGTCCCCACTTATTTTCCAGGCTCAGAAGCAATACGCAGGACGCTGGATTTGCGGGACGCCATGCAATCGCTGTTCGACAAGCACAAAGACCAGATCGAACACGCGACTACTGCGGCTGACATCGAGCGGATCGTGAAGGCTGGCAAGATCGCGGCATTTCTCACCGTGGAGGGCGGGCACACGATCGACGACGATCTGCGGGTGCTGCGAATGTACTACCAGTTGGGGATACGGTCGATGACCCTGACGCACTCCCACAACAACAACTGGGCGGATTCCTCGACCGACGAGCCGGCACACAACGGGCTGACCGATTTCGGCAAGGAAGTAGTTCGGGAGATGAACCAACTGGGAATGATCGTCGACGTTTCGCACGTCGCTGACAAAACGTTCTTCGATGCACTCGAGGTCACGACGAAACCCGTGATGTGTACGCATTCGTCGATGCGGGCGCTTTCGGATGTTCCGCGAAACGTGACTGACGAAATGCTGTGGGCGCTCGCCAAGAACGGCGGCGTGATCGGGATTACTTTCGGCGAGGGCTTCGTCAACCCGAAAGACGCAGAAGCATTGCGAGCGGCCATCAAGGTTGAGACAAATGCGCCGTTGCTGACCGGGAGGACGTTGGATGACTATGCGGCGGAGGATGTCCGCAAGCTGTTTGGCACTCGGGTGAAAGTGGCATCGACGGTGGAAGACGTAGCAAATCACATCGACCACGCCGTGAAGATCGCCGGCATCGATCACGTGGGAATTGGAAGCGATTTCGACGGAGTCTCAGGGCCGCCGAACGGCCTGGATGATGTTTCAAAGATGCCGGCGTTGATCGCCGTGTTGTTGGAACGGGGTTACAAGGAACGCGATGTAAAGAAGATCCTCGGCGAAAATACTATGCGCGTGATTCGCGAAGTGACAGGCAAGTAAAACGGGGGCGAAAGCGCGCAAAGCCGCGGCAATTTGCAAGCTGTTCAGGATAGCGAACGACAACACAAACAAAGGAGATCAATCGATGAAGACCCAAGAGCAGGCTATCGGTTTTACGCCCGACACGCTGTTCAGTAACGGTTATGTCGCCGGCAATACGCTTTATGTCGCGGGGCAGCAAGGGCCCGATTCCAATGGCAAAGTGACAGGTACGGACATCACCCTACAAACTACGAACGCCATTGCCGCGGTAAGGCAAGTTGCGGAAGAGGCGGGCTTTGAGATGACTGATATCGTCTCCGTTATGGTCTACCTCACTGACCTGAATGATGTGCCAAAGATGAATGAGGTCTACAGGAGTCTGATTCCGGAACCCAAG
>DATNKA010000449.1:0-2070 GCA_035603655.1 Candidatus Acidiferrales bacterium
AGACACCACATTGCGGCCACAGTATCGCGTTGATTCGCGGGGATGGATCGAAAAACCACCTGGCTGCCACTTAGCCGAGCGGGATACACCATCCACACCGCGAACCACGGAGAAGCGGGTCTAGGTGCAGCGCGCGAGACACTACCTGATTTGATTGTTTTGGACCTCGCGTTACCAACAAGCACTGAAGAGGGATGCCATTACAAAGAGCATTCCCGTGATCGTCCTCGCGGCACTTTCAGAACCAACCAAGGAAGAACTATTAAATGAGGGTGCCGCAGCCTGCGTGGAAAAGTCGGACAAACTACTCGAAAACGATTCTGTAGCTTTGATTCACACCGTCACGCAGGTTCTGGGAAAGGCGAAAGCATCGAGGGGATAAACAATGGGTTTCATCCTGCTCCACCAGAGAAGTTCGCGTGGCGCAGCACGATGACAAGAAAGGCATGCTGGAGGGGATGAAGGCTGGAGCAGATGACTACCTGGTTAAACCGATCGACCAACTGGAATTGGAGGCCCGCCTGCTGGTGGGTAAGACCAAGCCGACCGGTCCTATATGCGGCGAAGGAAAATGGCCGGCATCGTGCGGAGACGTCGACGAACGCGGCCCGATGTGCGAGGAGGATGTTGCAAGCGATGTCGTCTAACTCAGTGCCACAACCCAACTCTAGTTCCGAAATTGATGATCACAAGCTTCTCGAGATGGTGGACCTCATGGTCCACCATCGGAACCTCCCAGAACTCTTCGTTGCAATTGCAGGGCAACTAAGTGGCGTGGCTGAAGATGAAATCATCAATTTCTCGCTGCACGATCCCAAGAGAAATGTCATGCGACTGCATGTGCTGGAGGGCGACGACCTTGCCCGCCCTCCGATCGAGGTTCCGGTCGCTGACTCGCCCGGCGGTATCGCTTGGCAAACCCAGCGGCCACTAGTGGTGCCTGATGTAAACGCCGAAACCCGTTTCCCCTCTGTGGTGAATCTTCTTAGGAACAAAGGAATACGCTCGTACTGCGCCCTGCCCCTGACAACTGCGGGAAAACGGTTGGGAGCCTTAGGTCTGGGTGGTCCCCGGGCGAGTGCCTATAGCGAAGAGAGTCTACTGTCGCTGCGAAAAGTGACGGAAATGGTCGCCTTGGCCGTGGAGAACGCGCTCACGCGCGAAGCTCTGCAGCAGGAGACCGAACGGCTGCAAGTGCTGCTGGAAGTCAGCGCCACGTTAATGATCAATCGGGACTTGGAGAGCCTGTTCCATGAAGTTTCCGACATCATGCAGAGGGTTATCGGGCACGACTATGCCAGTGTGGCCATTTATGACAAGGCAGCTCAATCGCTATCGCTGTATCCGCTCGATTCTCCCTTGACGCAGGGACTTCTCGGGACGGATACGACGTTCCCCGTTAAAGAGACTCCCGCTGGTCAGGCTTTGGTAGAAGGAAAGACCAAAGCCTTTAGCCGCGAGGATCTCTTGGCGATGCAGTCCGGCTTTGTTAGCCAGATGCTCGAACAGGGAATCCGATCACTTTGCTGCATTCCATTAGTCACGCACAACGGTAGTCTGGGCACCTTAAATCTGGCTAGCAAGGAACACAGCGCCTTCATAGGCGAGGATATCGACTTCTTAGAGCAGGTGGCAGCGCAAGTAGCCGTCGCGCTGGACAATGCTCGCGCCTACCGTGAAATCGCGAACCTCAAAGACAAACTGGCCAAGGAAAAGCTCTATCTGGAAGACGAAATCCGCTCTGAACGCAACTTCGAAGAGATTGTGGGCGAGAGCGCGGCGCTCAAACAAGTGCTAAACGAAGCCAGAACTGTAGCCCCTAGCGATGCCACGGTGCTGATTCTGGGAGAGACAGGAACGGGCAAGGAACTGATCGCACGTGCCATCCATCGGATGAGTTCCCGCAAGAATGCAAACTTCATCAAACTTAATTGTGCGGCGATTCCTACAGGACTGCTGGAAAGCGAGTTATTCGGGCACGAGAAGGGCGCGTTTACCGGCGCAGTCAGCCAGAAGATCGGGCGTCTCGAATTGGCCGATAAAGGAACGCTCTTTCTGGATGAGGTCGGA
>DATNKA010000450.1:0-10539 GCA_035603655.1 Candidatus Acidiferrales bacterium
ATGGGAAGTTGGGCCTTCAACGCAGCTGGATTCGAATACTGGTCCTCCGAGTTGTTTCGGATCCATGGTCTTGAACCGAGTGACAAGCCGCCAACAGTAGAAGAATATTTGGCTCTTGTACACCCGGAAGATCGCGCGTTCATGAAACAAGGAATTACGAACATGTTGGGCGACCATCGCCCATTCGACTTCACAAAACGAATTGTGCGGTGTGATGGAGAGATTCGTCACGTACGTTGTGTGGGTGTTCCGGTCACGCAAAGGGGGACTTTCCAGGGTTTTCTTGGGACGGGAATGGATGTTACGGATCAGGAGCGATTAACGGAGGAACTGCGCCGGAGTGAAAGTCACCTTGCCGAAGCGCAAAAGCTGACCCATACAGCCAGCTGGGCCTGGCGCGCGTCGGATCAGAGTGCAGTGCACCTTTCTGGTGAGTGGTACCGCATTTACGGCTTCGATCCAGGTGAGGGAGCACCGACTTGGGGAGAAGTTGTGGAACGCATCCACCCGGAGGATCGCCTTAAGTGGACGGGCGAGGTCGAACGGGCAATCGTGGAAAAAGCCGACTACGAGCATAAGTTCCGTATTCTTTTACCGAATGGAATCGTGAAGTGGATCCACACTGTTGGCCATCCTGTCCTTTCCAACGCCGGAGATTTGGAAGGGTTCGTAGGCAGCTCGACCGACATCACGGAGCTCAAGCGTGCTGAGCAAGAGAGGGAAAAACTGCGACAACTCGAGGCCGATCTGGCACATATCGATCGTGTAAGTACGTTGGGCGAAATGGCAGCATCACTGGCACACGAAATCAAGCAGCCCATCGCTGCCGCCATCACCAGCGCCAACAGCTGTATTGAATGGCTCGCGCACGAACCGCCCAATCTTGATCGGGCCCGTGCGGCAGCCGCCAGAATCGATAAGTATGGGAATCGTGCGGCTGAAATTATCGACCGTATACGTTCTCTCTACAAGAACTCTCCTCCACAACGTGAGTTGGTCGACGTGAACGGAATCGTCCACGAAATATTCACATTGCTGCAGGGTGAGGCCATCCGATACTCCATTGCCATGCGCCCAGAACTTGCTGCCGAACTGCCCAAAATCAAGGTAGACCGTGTGCAGCTGCAGCAGGTGTTCATGAACCTCATGCTCAACGCCATCGAAGCCATGAAGGACTCGGGCGGAGAGCTTACGGTGAAGTCGGAACTGCAGGACGGTCAACTGCTGTTTTCGGTCAGTGACACAGGCCTAGGGTTGCCAATGGAGAAGGATCAGATCTTTTCCGCGTTCTTTACCACCAAGCCGCAAGGCAGCGGCATGGGTTTAGCAATCAGCCGCTCTATTGTAGAGTCGCATGGCGGCCGGTTGTGGGCAACGGCCAATGATGGACGAGGTGCAACCTTTCATTTCACCTTGCCGACTGAGGTGCCGTAGTCATTGAGTCTGGTTACCTTTGTTTTTGTAGCTGGGCGTACTCGGCTTTGGCTTGTCGATAGATGGCAAGATCGGGGTCGGCATCTTTCCAAATGCTAAGGAATTCTTCGTAAGATTTGCGGGCGGATGCGTTGTCGCCCATCATCTTCTGCGCACGGCCAAGTTGGAGCCGGGCTAGGGGTCCGATGACATGTCTCACGCTAAAACCGGGATTGTCGATCAGCTTTTGGAACTGAGCCGCGGCCGATTGGCCATCGCCGAGCCCCAAGTATGCGAGTCCGCGGATGTAGGCAGGGTACACAGACTCGAACGATCCCGTAAATGCCAGATCGTACTTGGCAGTGCCGCGGAGCAGATCGATGGCTGCCGCCGGATCGTGTTGCCGGAGCTTGATCGCGGCCCGGATGGTTGGAATGAAGTAATGCTGCACGAGCGTGTCCTCGGGCCTTTCCGCGCTGATCTGGTCTGCGAGTCTACCGGCCTCCGCTGTTCGTCCTGATCGCGCGTGCGCGAGCGCCAGGGCGATCTTGTTATAGCGATCTAGCGGGCTTCCAGCTGCCTTGCTTTCATAGCGTCGAGCTTGCACGTCCTTTCCGACTTCGGCATCCTCCAGGGCAGCGAGGACCACCCACCAGTCAGCATTGCTAGCCTTCGAGGTTCGCCCCAAAGCTTGCAGTCGCAAACCTTCGGCGGAGTGAAAGCGACCCCGCTGAATCTCGATCAAGGAATGTTCATGCAGGAAGTCTTCTCGATAGCTGCCTCGCTCCTCCTCCTTGAGGATCTTTTCGACGTTGTCCCGGTCGCCTGTAGCGAACGCCACAATTAGTCTCTCCCGCCGGATTAGTAAATTGTCGAATTTAAGGGCGTCCGCTTTGGCGAGCCATGATTTTGCCTCATTGAATCTGCTTGCGAACCTGATGGACTGTATCGCGCTACCGAAATAATATGAGCTTGGCTGCAATCGTGCAGTCTCAACCGCTTCGTCAGCGGCGCGGTCGGGCTGGCCGAGATACACAAATGCAGCCCTGAGGTTGGCATGAGCGAACACATCCCGAGGAAATATTTCTAAGAAACGAAGCACGGAAGAATATTCTTTCTCCC
Organism: Candidatus Acidiferrales bacterium; assembly: GCA_035603655.1. Classification (GTDB taxonomy): domain Bacteria; phylum Acidobacteriota; class Terriglobia; order Terriglobales; family Acidobacteriaceae; genus Sulfotelmatobacter. The sequence goes on from DATNKA010000450.1 coordinate 2,536, forward strand.
AGTTGCCGGTCACCCGGCCGTAATAGGCGATTTCGGTGTTCAAGCGGTCTTTCTCGGTCAATCGGTCGCGGAGTTGGTACGCACGCGTGTACGAAGCCGCCGACAACTCAATGTTACCCAGGAAAAGGTAGGCCGCGCCCATGCGCCCATGCGTTAGGGCAACGTTTGGATCCAGTTCGACAGCTTGCTGATAGAGTTTGAGCGCTCCCTCAGCGTTGCCAGCCAGGAAGAGCTTGGTTCCCTCAGCGCCCGTCTGGAGTGCTTCCAAGGAGGCGCTGGTCGCTTTTTCCAGAGGTTGATTGAACCGGACCAGCGATTCGGCCGGCTCCCCGAGCTTCCTCCGAAGGCGCACGGCCGTCGCTCCCAACTCATGGACTACCTGATTACGAGCGCCAATGTCGTTCCCTTCCTCAGCCAAGGTCGCTCCTGACACGCAGTCGAGTGCCCTCATCTCCAGGTGATATCGGTTACCGGCGTCTGCGATTGAATCAGAGATCACCATCTTGCTGTTGGTCTTCCCACAAATCTGTCGTGCGATCTCTAGAGTGATCTTGGTGGTCGGCGCAAGTTTCAGTTGTCCCATGGTGGCGTACGCTTTGTCCAATCCCAGCACGTTTAAGTATGGCGTCTGCTCCATTTCATAGCGCAATGCATTGTTCAAAGCGTCGTCGAAAACAGGATCGTTCGTTCGATTGTCGACGTCGGCTAGCACGATTGTGTCGGTGGGAGCGAGAGTGATGCGATGGCGATAAACTTCGTAGCGCCAGGCACTGAGCGCGCCAACCGCGAGCAACACGCCCACCGCCAACGCCCGCCGCGTCCGCCGTCTTGCTGGATGGACCTCCCTCGTGATTCGCGCGAGATCATCCTTCAGTGCGGTCGCTGACTGGTAACGTCGATTGCGGTCCTTCTCGAGTGCCTTCGCCAGCACGATATCGAGGCTGCGAGGCAGGACCGGATTGCAGGCTCTGGCCGGAGCGGGAGGCTGTTGCAGGATGGCCTCGTGAACATCCACGAGTGTTTGCCCTGTAAATGCCCGATGTCCGCAGGCCATCTCATAAACCACCAATCCGAACGAGAACAGGTCACTTCGTGTATCGAGTTCCTCATGCCGCACCTGCTCGGGCGACATGTATCCTGCTGTCCCCGCGGTAGTTCCTGTGCGGGTGAGCGCCTTCTTCAGACTTTCGGGCGAAAAAGTTTTGGGTACAGTAGTGCTTGCTGCTTCCGCTCTCTCCAGGGCCACATCACTGCCGGCCAACTTCGCCAACCCGAAGTCCAGTATTTTTACCGTGCCAGACTTGCACAGGAAGATATTGGCCGGCTTGATGTCGCGGTGAATGATTCCTTTGTCATGCGCGGCCTGCAAGCCATCGCAAATTTGAGCCGAAATCTCTAACAGTTCACGTAGTGGTAGCGGCTTTTGCTTCGAGGCAGCCAGGTGATCACGCAGGTTGTCTCCTTGAAGAAGCTCCATGGCAATGAAAGGCTGTCCCTCATGCTCTTCAATTTCGTAGATGGTGCAGATATTGGGATGGTTTAGTGCCGAGGCGGTTTGGGCTTCACCCTCAAAGCGCTTCAGGGCAACCGCATCACCGGCGAACTCTTCTGGTAAAAACTTCAACGCTACCCATCGACCCAGTTTGAGATCTTCCGCTTTGAAAACCATTCCCATGCCACCGCCCCCGATGACATCGAGCACTCGGTAATGCGAAACCCTCCTCCCAATAAGCGAGCCTGATTGAAGGGGCGCCTCCGCGGTGACCTCTCCGGGCGCGGTTCCTGGCGCTGCTTCCAGGTATTCGATGGTCGGCATCAATCGATAGCCACGCCGCGCCAAGGTCTCGATATACCGAGGATTGTCCGCTGAATCCCCCAGGGCACGGCGCAGGGCCTTGATCGTCGCATTGGTGCTTTGGTCGAAATCCACAACTGTATCGTTCGGCCACAGCCTTCCCTTGATTTCCTCGCGGGTGACAATCTTGCCCTCACGTTCAAGGAGCATCCGCAAAACCTGAAACACCTGTTCTCGGAGGATAACCTTATTATTAGGACCTGGCGTCGCAGTCGATCGCAGCTCGCCAGTGCTGAGGTCGAGCTCAAAGGCTCCGAATCGAACCCGCGCTGAGGGAAGGGTGTACATGGGAACCGGACACAAAATGTAGAGTAAGAAACTGTACCAATGCGACCCGGAATTGTCGAAACCAAGCACGAGAGTCAATCAAGACAGCCCGGCGCAGTTCCTTAAGAATCAACAACTTCCTGCTTTCACTCCGATTTCATCGCAACGTCACCGCTGTTCCATTTACACCGGTTTCGCCTTTGCCGTAAACCAGTGAGCATAAGCGTGATTGATCAAACGATATTGGATTCGCGGCATGCAAGGGGGGCCACACGTCCAAGTTAATTGCCATCATCGATGACAACGAGTCGATGCAGGACTCAGTGGGTGACCTAATCGAGTCGGGGGGGTTCGAGGCACAATGCTTCGGATCAGCAAAAGCGTTCCTCGAATCCGATTTGCATTCCAGGGCCGCGTGCTTGATCGTTGACATCCGCATGCCGAAAATGTCGGGTCTGGAGCTGCAGGCCAGGCTGAAACAAGAGGAATGCAACGTTCCCATCATCTTTATTACGGCGTATGACGATGCCGAGACACGGGCTCAAGCCATGAAAGAGGGTGCAGTCGAGTTCCTCGCAAAACCATTCAATCATAAGCTGTTGCTCAAAATGCTGCGAGGCACCCTCGATAGTGAGACGTATGGCGTCGGCTCATCGCGGTTTCCGATTGCGTCCTGAAGCGATCTTTGTTCTTCATCAAGTCCTCGAGATCGTTTCCCACGCTTGGATACGGCTTAGGGCTTCCTCTACGTGCGATGATAAACGACTTACTCAGGCGCGCTGCCCGTCGCATTCAAGAGTTCGTCATGGGCCTGCAAGTAGTCCATCTGTGACTGCAGAAGGAGCGCCTTGGCATCGTATTCCTGAGCCGTTGCGGCATCCGCCTGCGAGTTCAGCGCCGCTCCCCGTACTAGTTCCTGCTGACGCACACGGTTCGACTCGGTGCGCAGAGCCAGCACTTCTTCCGACACCTTCAACATCAGCTGCGTCCGTTCCAGCTTGTTGTACGCTGTCTCGACTGACAGCTCGACCGCATCCGTCAGCTTCGCCAAGTTCTCCTTCGCTTGGGACAACTGCGCCTGTCGTTCCCGCATTAAGGCCTTCTTGCGACCCGAGTCGAACAGGTCGTAGCCGAAGTGGACCCCAAAGGTTCCGAAGTTGCGCGCCAGGAAGGGAACATTTTCCTGGTAGCTGTAACGGGCAAAAACCTCAACATCGGGCACCCAGATATCAGTCTTCGCCAAACGGACCGCGGCGCTCGCTGCTTCCACCTGGGCACGAGCGGCGAGGATCTCCGGTTGTGATGCCTCAGCAGTCGTAACACATTCCTCGCGGCGGCAAGTTTCCTGAAATTCTGGAACACCTGGATCGAGGCCCAGAGCTGTGCTGAGGGGCAGGCCGATCAAGTCGTTGAGTTTCAGTTTCAGATCTGTCAACTGGAAGTCGGTCGTCAGCAGCTCCTGCTTGGCTTGCAACTGCTGGGCACGGCTGTCGATCAGGTTTTCCTCCAGTGAGCTGCCGAACTTTACTTGTTCGACGCGCTCGCTTTGAAGGGCTTCGGAGGCCTTTATTCTCGCTTCGGTAGCGCTACGGTGCGCCTGAGCAATCAGGATCTGGTAGTACACCTGATGGACGGAGAGAGCTACGTCGTTTCCAGTAAGCTGCGCCTTCTCACGCGATGCTTTTAACTCGGCCTGGGCCACATTGTTTGCCTGCCTGATCTTGAGCAGACTCGTCAATGGCTGAGTGATCTGAGTTCCGCTGGTAGTAAAGTTCTTGCCACCCTGGCTGATGATCGCGTCTGCAGGCGGAATCGGCGTTCCCGCGGCGATGCCGAGACTACCGGGCCTGATCTGAATCAACTCTGTGTCGGTCGCATGCATGAAGCTGCTGTCATTCCGGATCGATGGAAAATAGGAACTCTTCGCGACCTGCTTGGCGTGCTCTTTTTCCTCGACTGTGTAGCCGGCGATGCGAATATCGTGGTTGTGCTTGAGCGCCAACTGAACAGCTTCCTGCAGTGTAATCTGCCGCGGTGGAGGCGCCGTATTGCTTATTTCCTGGGCCACCGCGATGCAAACGGATAAGCCGGTTGCTGCTAACACGAATAGTGCCGCATTTGGTTTCATTGATCTGACCTCTTCCGGGAGCCGGGAATCTGCTGCATGGCGCTGAGATCGCCGTAGTTCAAAGGCGATTTGCGCAGCAAAGCGACAAGGATCAAGGCGCAAAAGCAACTCCAGGCGATGAGTAGAAATCCGTCGATAAGGCTCAAGCTGTACGCTTGGAGCCGCACCCGGGATCCAATCAGATCAACCGCGCGCGCACTCGCGGCGGCAATGCCGGAGGATTTGGCGTTGAGGCCCGCCGTCATGGCACGAATGTTCTGATCGGTGATCCAGTTGCCACCGCGGATGTGAAGTCCCAAGAGGTTCGAGTGCAGCTTCTCTCTCTGAGCGATGAAGTGGCCCATGTAAATGGCGCCTACTGTGCCGCCGAATATACGAACAACGTGAAAGAAGGCCGAAAATGTCAGGACCCACTCAGGTTTGGCCAAAGCCCCCGCGAAGATTGCCTGCAGCACAATGCAGCCGACCAGGCCGATAAACGCAAAAGCTTGCCCGACGCCGACGAGCAATTCCGTGCGGTAGAAGTTCTCCGCCGCCCACACGGTGGTGTACTGCGAGCACCACCAGGCAGCGAACGCCGTACAAGCAAGGCCGATGGCGAACAGCACTCTGGGGTCATGCTTGCGTAATAGCAGAAGCGCAGCGATAACCGCGATGGGTATAAGCGGAAGAGCGCTCCAGATAATCGCGGGACCAATCTGGTCGGCCTCGAAACCGCGAATGGCGAGCGACTGTGGAATGAGGATGATGGTTGTACAGAGCGTGAAGCGGAACCAGAAGAGCAGGCAGCCGAGCAGGACGGTGTTCCGCTTCAGCAAATAAGGCAGAGCCACGAGGGGATTAGGAGCGCGTAGTCTCCGAACCAGCGAACACAAGAGAAAAAAAGATCCAGACCAGAACCAGGCGTTGAACACGCCGGAGCGCCACCAGTCGAGTCGCTGGCCTTGCTGAAGAGCACCAAAAATCAGGGCCAATCCCGCACTGAGGTAAAGGAACCCAACGAAGCTGGGGGCAGAACCGCCTTTCTTGCGCGGTGGCAGCGGCGGAATTCCCAAGTAAATGCATATCATCATTACCGGCGCAATTGCCGCCGAATTCCAGAACATCCACTGCCACGATAGGTGGTCTCGGTACCAACCGTAGAGCGAAGGCGCGATATTAACCGCCCCGTCCACAAAGGTCGCGTAAAGGGCGATGGTGAAAGGAAGGTAGCGCAACGGAATGTTGCGAAGGGCGAACGTCAGTGTGAGCGGGTAGAAAGTGCCTGAGGTCAGCCCGGCGACGATCAGCGCAGCAACCAGAAGACTGTAGCTATGGATGAGCGGCAAAAAGAGAGAGGTTGCGGTGAAAAGTCCTGCCGCAAATAGTAGCACGCGCCGTGGCCCCAGCAGCCCTCCGAGGTAGACAGTGAACGGGCCGATAAACATGAGCGATGCATTGAAGGCACTGTCGAGCCAGGCACCATCGTCGAAGCTTATGCCAACGTGCCCCTTCAAATCGGCAAGGCCGAGACTGAGCATACGGCCGGCAAGGGTGACGAGTCCGGCGCCAGTGACGACTCCCAGAATACCGAGCAAGGGACGCGTCGATACTTCAGACGGGATAGCCGCGGCGGCCGCACGCGCGATCTCTACCGCAGACGGGCGAATTGTGATGGTCGAATCCGCCATAGATTTCCGGTTATGGTCTGGTGCGGACAGTTGCTACCACAGAAAGTCCGGGACGCAGCCTCGCCGCGACCGCCGGATCGTCCAGCGCGATCTTGACGGGAATACGCTGCACGACTTTCGTGAAATTGCCCGTGGCGTTGTCAGGCGGCAACAGAGCGAATTGCGATCCGCTGGCTGGCGCGATCTCGACCACTTTGCCACGAATGAGCTGTCCGGGATATTCGTCAATGCGCAGTTCGGCAGAATCCCCAATTTTCACGTTGGTCAACTGTGTTTCGCGGTAGTTCGCTTCGACCCACTTGGTGAGCGCAACAAAGGAGATGACCTGGGTGCCGGGGGAGACGAGTTGCCCAGGCCGAACTTGCCGTTCGCCCACGGTGCCGTCGTCGGGAGCGTTAATTTTGGTGTAACCAAGGTTCACCTCAACTGCCACAAGGCTGGCCTGCTTGGCGTGAAGATCGGCCTGAAGTTGGGTCTCCTGGGATTCGAGAACGACTTTGCTGCGTCGCTCGGCCTCAGCAGCGAGTTCACTACTACGCAGCATGGTTTGCGCCTGATTGAGATCGGCGTCACGGCTGGCAAATTGGGCGGAGAGGCTTCCTTCGGCGGCGACAGCGGTCTCGAGGTTCTGCTCGGTCGTCGAGTGAGTCTGATAAAGCCCTTCCTGGCGTTTACGTTCCGAGCGAGCGCGAATCAACTCAGCCTGCACGGCTGCCTTGCCAGCCTCGGCGGCTGCAATCTGTGCCTTTGCCTGATCGATGCCGGCCAGTGCTTTCGCGATGCGCGTATCCTGCAACTGGCGCTGGCGAAGATTTTCCTCAATGCCGGCACGCGCCGCCTCAACTGCCGCTTTGGCCTGATCCACCTGCGCCTGATAGTTATCATGCTGCAATTCGACCAGAAGATCGCCCCTATGCACTTGCTGGTAGTCCGCCACCTCGACTGCGCGCACGATGCCCGCCACTTTGGTACTGAGCGGAGTAAGGTCGCCGCGAACGTAAGCATCATCTGTGACCTGTTCGACCTTGCCGCCTTCCCACGCATTCCAGTTGCGCGTGATGGTGATCAAAACGGCCAGAGCGAGAAGCACCACAAGAACCGGAGTCATATAGTTCTGCCACCTGGCACCCTGGCGAGGGACAGGCTGATCCGTATCGCTCTTCGGCGGCAAAGGCTTCGCGACCGCAGGTCCCTGGGGCACTGGCGAGGTGGACATTAAAGTTGCTCCTTGAGTGTGCAGCTATCTCGAAGCGCTGGAGTTCTCACGACTCAACTGAAGCAACTGCAGTTCCACTCACGGGGACGAGGTCGAACGAACGCAATTCGCAGGCTTGTGCTCGCAATCGGAACGAATTCGTGTGTTTCTGGAGGGACTGACCAGGCTCCTTGCTTTCCATGACCGCCATGTCACATGACACGTGACACTTGACACTGTTTGCCGCGCAGGACACTGGTCCGGGAGCGCGCTCTTCTCGAAACTGCGATCAAGAGTAGTAAATGGCCCGGGGGACAAGTGCAGTCTTGCGCCGCTTGCGAGCTCGATGGTGCTGCTCGATTGGAACCGTGCTTGCTGAAGAGCCTTGTGGTTGAAACTGCGCGAGGCATTCGCGCCCAACTCAGTTTCGCCCTACATGAAAGGAAGCCCATGAACCAGAAGAAATTTCTTGTAATCACTCTGACGTTAGTCGCGTTCGTGTCGGCAAGTTCCGTCTTGGCCCAGAATTCGACATCGGCCAAAAAGGACGCGGTCAAGACCTCGGCCCCAAACGACTCTCAAGCGAGTCCCGACAGCTTCGTTGACCTCTTACGCAAAGATATAAAATCCCAAAAGAAGCAGATCATAGCTGAGAATATGGACTTGAGCGACGCTGAGGCCGAGAAGTTTTGGCCGGTTTACGATCAATACGCGGCCGAACTCTCCAAGATCTACGACGTGAAAATTGCATTGCTGAAAGACTATGCCGACAACTACAGCCGCATGACGGGTGAGCAAGCCGAAGATTACATCCGCAAACGGGCTGAGGTAGAACAGTCAATCATGCAGTTGCGATTGAAATACATCCCTGGGTTCCGCAAAGTGCTTT
>DATNKA010000451.1:0-2833 GCA_035603655.1 Candidatus Acidiferrales bacterium
TTTCGTGTTAAGCCCGGCATATTGCTGATTCACGGCCACCGCCAGAGACGGCATCACGTCCTTCAGGCGTGGAAACCGGGATTCGTAATGCGCGAGCACATCCCGAACCGAGGCCCCCTCCGGCAGTTCGATCGAGTCGGCCGCATCCATCACGTCCTTCAACATCCCCAAAAAAAGCACGCGCACTCGCATAAATGATGATCGCCGCTAGTGTATCGCGAACCCACTGGAACGTCGGTTACGATGAAAATCAAAAGCCCCATTTTTCGCGCAAAGAACGCGCGAGGAATGGGGCTCCGGGAGATTTCATGCTTGAATAGGTTTCGGCGATCAGGCCTGGGTCAGCACTTTTTCGTGAATCCCTTCTGGTTCCTTTACCGGCTGCGTTGGGTTGTAGTCCTGCTTGGGATCCTTCGGCGGAGTCGAGAGCATCTTCGCCGCAGGACTCTCGGCCACTGCGGGCAAAGAAACCCGCAGGGCTTCGTCGATCGTCTTCACGTAATGAACGGTGAGGTCTTTGAGTTGCTCCGGCGTGAGGTCTTCCTCGACGTTCATTCGGTTGTCTGCGGGCAGGATCACATCGCGCACGCCGGCGCGCTTGGCCGCGAGAACTTTTTCTTTGATCCCGCCGACCGGGAGCACGTTACCACTCAACGTGATCTCGCCTGTCATGGCCAACAGCGGCGTGATGCGGCGTTTGGTCAGCAGCGAAACCAGAACCGTGGCCATGGTCACGCCCGCCGAAGGACCATCTTTCGGTATCGCTCCCGCCGGCACGTGCATGTGAATGTCGTGATCGGCAAAAAAGTTCTCCGCGATACCCAACTGCGCCGCGTTCGAACGCACCCAGGTGAGAGCCGCCTGCATGGATTCCTGCATCACCTGGCCAATCTGCCCGGTCATGGTGAATCCACCTTTGCCCTTCATGGCATTGGCCTCGACAAAGAGCACGTCGCCGCCCGATGGAGTCCAAGCCAAGCCCACAGCCACTCCGGGACGCTCAGTGCGCTCTTCAATCTCGCCTTCGGTGCGGATCTTGATACCGCCCAGAAATTCCTGAATGATTTCTTGGGTGACTACAAGCTTCTCGGTCTTTCCCTCGGCCAGCCGCCGCGCTTGCTTGCGGCAGATGGTACCGATGGTACGCTCCAGGCTGCGAACACCCGCCTCGCGCGTGTAGTGACGGATCACATAACGCAGCGCATCGTCGGGAAATTCGATCTGCTCCGCCGTGATTCCGTTCTCGTCAACTTGCCGTGGCACCAGGTAACGTACGGCGATGTGTAACTTCTCTTCCTCGCTATAGCCCTGCAGTTCGATGATTTCCATGCGATCGCGTAGCGGTTCGGCGATGGGGTCGAGCATGTTCGCGGTCGTAATGAAAAGCACCTTCGACAGATCAAATGTGACGTCGAGATAGTTGTCGCGGAACGTCGAATTCTGTTCCGGATCGAGCGCTTCGAGCAATGCCGAAGCGGGGTCGCCACGGAAGTCGCGCCCCACCTTATCGATTTCGTCCAGCATGAATACTGGATCTTTCGTCTCGGCACGGCGAATGCCCTGGATGATTTGTCCCGGCAACGCCCCGATGTAAGTGCGGCGATGGCCGCGAATCTCGGCCTCATCGTGCACGCCACCGAGGGACAGCCGCACGAACTTGCGGCCCAGGGCGCGAGCGATGGACTTGCCCAGTGAGGTCTTGCCCACACCGGGAGGTCCCACAAAGCATAAGATGGGGCCTTTCATATTCGGCTTCAGCCGGCGAACCGAAAGGTAGTCGAGGATACGATCCTTCACTTTCTCCAGGTCATAGTGGTCCGTGTCCAGAATTTCCTTGGCCTTCGGAATCTCAATTTCCTGTCCGGAAGTTTTGGCCCAGGGCAGCACCGCCAGCCACTCGACGTAGTTGCGCGTGAGTGAATAGTCCGCGGCCATGGGAGACATGCGGGCGAGACGGCCCAGTTCCTTGAGGGCTTCTTTTTTCACTTCGTCGGGCATGCCGGCTTCGTCGATTTTCTTTTTCAGGTCTTCCACGTCGCGCTGGCCTTCATCCTGCTCGCCAAGCTCTTTCTGAATGGCCTTCATTTGCTCGCGCAAGTAGTACTCGCGCTGAGTCTGCTGCACCCGGTCCTGCACTTCGCTCTGGATCTTGTTGCGCAGTTGCTGCACTTCAAGCTCCTTGGCAAGGTGCTGGTTGATCTTTTCCAGGCGCACGCGAATGTCTAAAGTTTCGAGCGTATCCTGCTTGTCGGGCGTCGATAGCGAAGGCAAAGACGAGGCGATGAAATCCACGAGGCGGCCGGGTTCGTCAATATTTAAGGCCACAGTGGACAGCTCGTCAGATAACGTAGGGGAACCGGCGACGATCTGCTGGAACAGCGTCAGCACGTTGCGCTGCAGGGCTTCGATTTCAGAACTGTCCGGCGAGGCGGCCTCCGGAATGTTCGACACGCGTGCGCGCATGAATGGCGCCAACTGCGTGAACTCGCCCAAACGCACCCGCTCCAGACCTTCGGCAAATACAAACAGGCTCTGGTTGGGCATCTTCACGACCTTGTGTACGATCGCGGACGTGCCCACGGTGTAAAGGTCGCTGGGTTGAGGGTTGTCGACGCGCGCCTCGCGCTGCGCGACAACGATAATGGTCTTATCTTCGCCGAGCGAATTGATAAGCTGGACGGAACTTTCCCGGCCCACGGTAAGGGGCAGGACGGCGTGCGGGAAAAGGACAGTATCCCGCACCGGAAGCACGGGCAAAGCCCGTACATCATTTATTTCCCGGGTCTTAGCAATAGGCTCGGAAAGCGGCTGTTGGCTCATTGGCTCTCCTTGA
>DATNKA010000452.1:0-5992 GCA_035603655.1 Candidatus Acidiferrales bacterium
TGGATGCAGGCCAATAGCAAAGGCGGCAAAGCCATCTCGATGGGCTGGCACCCGGAGAGCGGCTTTATTGAGCAAAATTGGGATGGCTATAACGAGGGCATGGCGCTCTATCTCCTCGCGCTCGGCTCACGGTCTCACCCGGCTAAGGACGGAGCCTACGAGGCATGGACTGCGCCCTTCCCAAAATCTTGGCGCGGAGAAGGTGCGAACCGCTACCTCTCCTTTGCGCCGCACTTCGCGCATCAATATGGGGCCGTGTGGATTGACTATCACGCCATCTATGATGCGACCACGCGCGCGGCCGGGTTTGACTATTTCTAGAATTCCCGCCGCGCCACCTATGCGCAGCGCAACTATGCCATTGCCAACCCCATGGGTTGGGATGGTTATTCCAAGGACATCTGGGGCCTCAGCGCCTGCGATGGACCAGGTGATCTAGTCATAGATTTCAAAGGCAAGCCGACGCAGTTTTATGGCTATGCGGCTTATGGGCCGAAGGGCATGCCCGACGAGGACGACCATGGCACCCTTGCCCCCACCGCCGCGGTAGCCTCGATTCCCTTTGCACCCGAGATTTGCATCCCTGCAGCCTGGGCCTTACGCAATTTCCAAGGTGGTCGGCTTTACGGCACGTACGGTTTTTTCGATTCGTTCAACCCTAGCTTCCGTGATACTCATGTCAGCCTTAGGTCAGGCAGCGTTGATGGGCGCTTAGGCTGGGTTGACAATGATTATCTCAGCGACAATCAGGGGCCGATTCTAGGCATGATCGCGAATTACAAAACGGAGATCATCTGGAACGCCACCCGCAAAGTGCCCAATCTGGTGCGTGGTTTGAGGCGAGCAGGCTTTACCGGCGGTTGGTTAAATGGGGCGTAAGATCAACCACTGCGACTCGAATGGAACATATGAAGACGAGCGTGCGCGCTGCCGTAGAAGTGACGTTTCAGCTTAGGGCGTCAGTGTCTCACAGCGGATCAACTGTTGATAAATCTTAGTTTCCTATCGACAAGTGCCCCGGCGGGAAACACTTGGGTCCCCGCGGAAGCTCACCGCCGGCGCACTTGTCGATAGGAAACTAAGATTTATAATGAATCTGGACGGCGGGTTAGATTACTTGCAGGGTCTCAGTGCCCCCGACCTGCTCCCGCTCATTGTGGTGTCGGCGGCCAAGCAATACCGGGCCAGATCCTCGCCCGCGAAGACCGGTCCTGAGTAGTATTGCCTCACCCCGGCCGCGAACCGCGCCCCATCCTCACCGCCAACAAAGTGATACAAGATCAGCGTCTTCACCTGCGCTTTTGCAGCCAACTCGCCCACTGCCTTCATCGGCAGATGCTCCCTGTGCATATGCTCCACCATCACGTCCGCGTTTCCCGACTTTGCCACCGGCCAACGTCCGGTATTCCCGGTGGCATCAAGATCTGCAACTTCCGAGATAAGCACGTCCGCACCTTTCGCGAGGGCCTCCACCGCCGTGCTCGGTCCCGTGTCTCCGCTAAAAACAATCGCGCCGTAAGGTGTCTCGAACCTGTACGAATACGATTTCATAGTCGCATGGTATTCGGCGGGCATTAGCTGGTAGTGTGTGTTCTCCGCTGCCGTCACCCGAATCTTGTCGTCCTGATAAGCCAAGCCGTCGTGATCGATGACATGCGCCTTGAACGGATTAGCCAGCGTGCTCGCGCCAAGAGGCTCGGCCGCAAAAATCCCGTAGGGAATCCTGACGTAGTCGTATGCGGCGCTCACGAGTGCGGGCGTTTCGGGGGGCCCGTAGATATTGAATTCCTGCCGAGTTCCTGGCACGCCGAAGTCAACATTGAAAAAGTCGTTCGCCAGCACATCGACCAGCCCGAGCGCGTGGTCCGGATGATTGTGCGTGATGAAAATGGTCCCGATGGTTTGCGATAGCACGTTCGCATCCAGCATCCGCCGCATCGTGCCGATGCCGCAGTCGATCAAATACAGCCGCCCATCGACGATGAGCAAGGTCGCCGGTTCCGATCGCTGTTTGTCGAGCCTTGGACCTCCCTGCGTTCCGAGCAGCAGAATTTGAACACCCTTTGGCGCTTCGGTTCGCGTCGTATTCTGCGCGAATGACTGCCCCGGCATCATGACCAATGTCAAGGCAGCCGCCAGGGTCGCAAGAATCCTCTGCAATACAAGGTACGTCACAAGGTACCTCCTCTTCGGCGAAGCCTTTAGGCTTAAATACACATCACTCTCAACTAACAACAGCGCGATTGCTGCGATCACACTCTCGAGACTACATCACCCCGGGAACCGGCTGTCCTCGTTTTGTGATCAACCGTAGGTGATGTGCGTCAACTTCACTATCTGCGTCATCCTGAGCGGCGCCGTTTGTCAGTGCAGGTGGGAGAGAGATTTACTTGGCAGGTGTCAGCGCGAAGTATGGTCCAGTGACGAGGTCAGAAGCTCAAGACCTGAGCATTTGGTCATGGGTTCCGCAGCTCATCGGATCCCCGAGTTGAAGGTCAATTTACGTAATATCCCAATTGCGCGTTTTGACCGCCCAACCTAAAGTCGGGCCGATTCGCGGTGAGCGTAATCGCCAATCAGTTTCCCCTGTTTCAACCATATCTTGCCCTTACGATCCGTTCCTTTGGGTAGGAACTACTTCGATGCCTGAACATCGTGCCGTTGCGCCGCCGGGCGGTGGACCGCAGGGTTATTGTTGCGGTGGTCCTTAATGCGTTTCATTAGCTCAGGATGGCGCGCCCACTCGAGTTGCTTCTCAGGCAGCGCTCCGTGAAGCTCAGGATGAATGTAGAAGCCGCGCAGCCGTGCTTCCTTCTCCTGCTCGACGATCAGCGGATGTGCCTTGGCATAGGCATCCTGCCGTACACCGGTGACCAGCCAGGAGACCTTCACATTTGGCACGCTGGATTTGATCTGGAACCGGTGATTTGCGATCTCGCTGGCCACGATAGCCTGTGCAAACTGGCCAACTACCGTCAACTGGTAGCGGAAATCGGTGTTCTCGGCCTCGAACCAGCCGGGCAACGGCACTGTCGCATCCCCCTGCGCATCGGTGATGACGTTGCCGGTGTAGATATTCATCATCTCCGATGACTCGACAGAAGCATGAGTCAGATACTTGTTGGCGGGGTCGAGTGGATGATCGATTCTAAAATCTTTCGTACCGGCAAAGATTGCGCCGGTAACATTGAGATTGCCGCTGAAGTTGCCCGCGTAACCGCTCCCCCCCACCGCGTCGATACCGTCCCCGGCGAAGAACGAGTTGTTCCCTCCCTCAAAGAATCCGCCAGCACCATCCACTTGAAGTCCACCGAGGCCACGGCCGTAAACTCCTACGCCGCCGGTGTCGCCAGTGCCACCTTCAGCGTAAACCCCCCGGCCTCCCGTATTGCCGCTCTGCGTCGCTGGATCACCGCTGCCGCCAAAGGCCTGTATCCCATCGCTTCCGCTACCGCCGGAACCCAAGGCAGAGCTAAAACCTTGTGCGCCGATACCGGACAAATCTATCGTCGTGGAACCCGAATTCAGTTCGCCGTTGAGCAAAGAAGAAAATGCACCAATAAACACCAAATTCTGAATGTCCTGCTGCCCGGTGAAAGTGTTATTGGCGGCCAACTGGGCAAACGCGCCCACACCCAAGCCGCTAAGCCGGATTGCGTTTACGTTGGTCACGTTCACGCCATTACCGGAGAATGATGTGGCGGTCAGTGTGCCGTTGACCGTTTGATTGGCGGTAAAGGTATTGACGGTGGCGAGCTGCGGGACTTTTGTGGTGTCGAGATTGAGGGTCACAACGCCAGTGGTGCCGCCGCCGGTGAGGTCGTTTCCCGCCTTGACATTGGTGATTGTGCTCGTGCCAGGAAATTTCTGGCCGGAGGCAAACGTGAATTGGCCGTTGCTGCCGATCTTCAGTCCTGTTTCGGCCGGGACGGCGGTCCCGGACCCGTAGAGCAGGTTGAGGGTCCCGGCGGGATTGGCGGTATCGTTACCGAACGGTTCCGCCTGCCACTGGAAAGATTGAGCGACGGGTTTGGTTGTGGACGAACTGAAGACCGAGGCTAGGAATTGTTGCGGCTGCGAGTTGAAGCCCTTGCCAGCTGTTGCTGTGCCGACGGCGGGTAGCTTCAGCGTGCCGCCGACGTTAACGGCAGTCGTGCCGGATTGCGTCAGGATAGAGTTCTGAATGTTAGTGGCCGTGGTGAACATGGGAATCTTGTTCGCGGCGCCGCCAGTGGTGGTCACACTGGACGAGGCGGGCGGCGGAACGCCATCGGGAGAGCTTGGCGAAGTGCTGCTGGTCGCGACTGGCGGCGCTGAGTTTGCCGTGGGAGGTGCGGCCAGGACAAAGGCCGAGGGCGGCAGTCCACCGATGGTTTGTGCGTCCAACGCTTTCATCGCGTAGGGAACCGCCACCAGAAGGACGCGCGGTTGCTCGGGTTCGTTGGCAATTTGTACGGCCAGCCAGCGGGCTTCGCCATTCATGAACAGGTCTGGTGGGATGCCATCCTTGCTGCTGGCTCCAAGTTGGACGGAGTAGCGGCCCGATTTTTCGGGCATGACATTCTGAGTTTCTAGCCAGAGCGGGACGCCGCCCTGTTCCTCGGCGTAGAGCAGGAACGTGACTCCGGTGACGCCGGTGAACGGGCGTCCGGTTGTGTCTTTCAGGATGCCGCTATAGTTGATCAGGCCGGGAACGACGTTCGGCGCTGCCGATGGGTTCTGTTGGCCCGCGGCTGTCAAGAGTGCAACACAGAGGAACAAAACCAAGGGCACAATCGAACGAGGTCTGCTTTTCATGGATTCTCCTCAACGCGAAATCAGCAACGATCATTCCCCGGGGCCCGACAGGACTTTTTCATAACTAATGGTGTGTGGAAACGAAAAAGCGTTTCACACTTTCGCGAACGCTGAGAGTTTTCTGCATGCTGGGTTCGGCAGAGCATCGACCAACAACCAGACTGACGTTCCGATGGGGCGCAATGGGTCGTTGGCGAAAAATCTTAGTACCCTATCGCCAGTCGCGGCCGGCCGCAAATGATCTTCAACAAGCTTGTTGGCGACACGCGGTTGTTTGCCGTTTAGGCGGGTTGAGGGAAACACCCAGTCACCAGCATGTGAATAAGGCGGTCTTCTGTTTCCAGAGAAGCATGAACTGGGCGAGCAACGGAAGGACTGGCACCGGGCCCTTTGACGCTTTACTCTTTGGCAAACCTACTTGGCCACACGTTTAGGTCCGCCGCACGCAGATATTGCGTTCGGTGAAACTAACGTCCAGCCATTGCAATCCGAGGCGCTCTTCATTGCCGCGAAGCAGTTGTAGGCGACCGCTCGGGCGCGAACTGGCTGAACGGGGCTATGACGGCAAAGAACGAATTTTGCTCTTGCCCACGCATCCGCGATGGCATTCCCAACGCCGACTCTATGGCGAAAGAAAGCGGGAAGCCTCGTGGGAAGACGGCATTGCCTCCTCGCTTCCTGACTTCAAGAATGGCAGCCAGGCCTGGGGCAATAACAACCAGGGCCAAATTGTTGGAACAGTCGGCAGTGCTAACGGGCAAACCCAAACCGGCGCGCTTTGGCAGAATGGCACACTCACAGTCCTCGACCTCCTGCCGGGAGATGTTGGGGGCATAGCCTTCGGCATCAACAGCGAGGGCCAGGTAGTGGGAGGCAACTGGGACTCCGACTTCAACTGGTCCCATGCCTTCATCTATCAGGACGGCGTGATGACTGACCTCAACACCCTGTTTCTCAAGGGTACCAATCTCCGTGCAACCATGGCGAACAAGATCAATGAGCGCGGACAGATCTCGGGCATGGGAACGGTCCTGAGCGGGCCGGATATCGGCAAACTCCACGCCTTCTTGGCAACCCCCGTGAACGAAAGCATAGGCAGGTCGGTTGCGGATGACGAACCTACACGCCCGGGATCCAATTTGCCCGCGAATGTTGGCAAACAGCCTTTGCAGAGATTCGGACTTGGCCGACTCGA
>DATNKA010000453.1:0-3245 GCA_035603655.1 Candidatus Acidiferrales bacterium
TGGCGACGCTGGACCTTTTGTCGGGCACTGAAGGTCATTCATCGTGGCGCGGAGAAGTTCGGAAAGAGGCAGCGTGTTCATTCCGGGTAGAGCATAACGGAGTTTCGCGGGAGAGAGAAGTGATTTATGGGGGTGCGCCGAATAATCTTCACGGCTTGGCGGGGCCGGTGGGGGGAGACTTTGGCGTCAACTTCTGGATGACAAATTCCTGCAGGAGATTTGCCACGGCGCCGGTGGCGATGCCAATCGCCCCGTTTTCGAAGGTCAACCCCGCGCCATTGCGATCTTGATCCGGATAGTAAAGATTTGAGATACCGCCCGACGCCAGATTTCCCAGGACGTTCGAATAGTTGGCCTGCCAATGTCCATTGTCGCCTTTGCAAACCACCGAGGCGGCAAGCGCGTACAGGAACCGAACTCGGAAGCTGCCGGTTGCTTTGTAGAAGAAGCGAGGGTCTTGTTTCAGAAGCGAGGGCAGGATGGCGCCGCCGATGAATGTGCCGGAAACGGTGTCGGCATAGCCGGCACCGAAGCGCTTGGCGTAGCCTTCGGTGCCCTGGCCATATCCGTTGAAGTGGTTTTGCGCCTGTTCAACTCCAGCTGAGGCTCCGACAATCAGGAAAGTGACGGGATCCACGCTTGTTTTCCAGGCAAGCTTGAACTTTTGCCTGGGGGTGAGCGGAACCGCATTGGGGATGTAGCTGACATAGAAATTCGGGACGATGCCAAGCACGCGCTGCTTCTCTTCTACCTTGATCTGTTCTTCCGCCACATCAATCCGAGACAGTCCCACATCCACCTCGGACAGATTGGCGGCAACCGTCAATGCGATCTGCGGGACCAGAAACATTTCTCCCGAATACAGAGTTCCAGAAAAGGTTTGCGGGGCGAAGCCCGGGGACGAAACGGTCAGGTGGAAACCGCCCGGCGTGATGTTGGCAAAGGAGAATTCCCCGTTGGTGCCTGACAGGATCTCCTGATTTAGGGATTGATTGTCGCCGGTGAGCTTGACATGGGCTCCGGTGACCACCGCTCCACTTTGATCAACGACCGTTCCGTTGATGCTTCCGGGCAGGGGTGGGCCCGGTGGCGTCGAGCCGTCGGTTGAAATTGCAGGCAGTTCTGGGCCGTGCTGTTCCGGAGGTGGCGCAGGTTGAGGGGACTGCGCCAGGCAGGATGGCCTCCATCCAAGGGTAACAAATGCAAAAACTATGAGTGCAGACCTGAATTGGAGCGACATGAATAAACTTAACTTTATCCTCTTCGCAGACTTTCTATCCTAATTGCCTTTCTATCCAAATTACGTAAGATCATCCATCGCCAAGCCTTCTGCGTCTGAACCGTTGCCTCGGGTGTGGGGGGTAGCTTGGCTACCAATTCAGCGTCCAGGTTTTGTGCGGATTCGGATCCGGCCCTGCGAATTGTGATGCTGAATGTGCCCAGACGTTTGCCTCGTGCGCTTATGGGAACATTCGTGGTCGCTTGTGAAGAGCCGCCCGTCGTGGCGTGCTCGCGACCCAGACACGTAGGCCATGCGACTGTGAGCAGATCCTTAGGACTCAATTCGGTGTCCACGTGAATCAGAGCGGTCGGCGGTCTGTCCCTGGCTGGTCATGGCCTCGCAATAATGGAGACGCGGATCTTTACGCGAGTCGAGCTCGCCGCTCTCTATCCCTAATATATCTCGAGCAAATTGTGCGCGGCGACCAAAGAGCACTTTCGGGACCACTGCAGATCCGGCCCATAGATTCGGTTCAGTTCCCCGAGAATGCCGCTTCGCCGATCGCTGTACCCGCCGATCTCCCTTTGAATTCTTTTCCTCTGGCGTTGTGTCAACTCATATTGGAGGAAAACCATGAAGCGGCGCAGATATCAATATGGATCTTTGACCAAGAAGAAAAACAGATTCTCTGAAGACGTCTGGCAGTTTCGGTTTTATGAAATGACGCAGAAAGGACGCCGATACGGAGGTCGACAACCATAGGAAAGTCCCCCAATACCCAACCAAGACAGACGCATTGCGGATCATCGAGCCACTCGCGATCTGATTAAGTCTACATCATCGATTTGGACGACCCATTTCAATCGGTGCTCTGATAGATCACTATCGGGGCGTCCAACATATCTGGCGTCGGTGGCTCAGTCGCCGAACTCGCGGGGAGCCGATATCGTGGGAGAAGTACAACGCGATCCTACGACGGCACCCGCTGGTGTCGCCCCGGATTATGCACGCCTGGGTAAACCGGTGAGTCAACTTGAGGAACTGGCTTCGGGAAACCTGCACCGCGTGGTCTGTGAGGGGGGAGACTCCGGTGCGTCACAGTACCGGATCTCCCCGACTCGAAGACGCTAACGTGAGCGGAGTAGCGCTGTGCGTAGTCTAGGAATCTCCGCCCTTCAGGGCGGGCAGGTTCAAGAGCACGCATGTTGGCAATTTGTTGCGTCCGTCGGCATGTTTTGCCCCGACTACCGCCGCCACGGCCACTACTGCTTTAATGGGAACAGCATTCCTCGCTTTGGAATGTATCAGCCGCGCTTGATCTTCGCGCCTGGAATTAACCTGCGTTGCCGGAGCTGCGCTCAGCTTGCTGCTTCCGCGTCATCCGGCGGAGTCTGACGGCATTCTGGAAGACCTGGCTCGTGAAGCCCAGATCGCATCCTGACTTCAGCCCACCTTGTATTCCTGCTTTGCGACGGGAGGTTTCCGCCAGGCGCAGTACCAATGAAGGATTGAGGCGCTCACGCAAAAAAAAACCCAACATTGAATTCAGGAAGAATGTCGAGAACAATCCGCTTGGACTTAGACGGGCGTACACCACGTTCATGCTCCAGGCCGGGCTCGTATACACCGTCCCCGCGGTCGCCAGTCCGATGCGGTTTCGCACCACCGGCTCGTAGAGAACTTTTTCGATCCCCTCGTTAAAGAATTTCGCCGTCTGCAAAATCCGGCTACTGTACGCCTTCCTCGCGCGCAGTGGTAGTTGCCCGCGCGTCCGGAATTTCAAGATCGACGCCGCTCCCTCCGCTGCCTGCCTGAGTGCTGCGGTCACTCCATTGGAAGTCATGGGATCGACGAGTGCCGCCGCTTCCCCGGCAATCAACCAATTTGGCCCGGCAGATTCTTGATGAACTCGGCAGCGAAACGAAGTCACGTTAACCTCGCTCAGCGCTCCCTGTTTCTGAAGCCGTTCGAAGCGAGAGAACTTAGCGAGTTGCTGCCGAAATATATTGTCTACCGATCCATC
>DATNKA010000454.1:0-2493 GCA_035603655.1 Candidatus Acidiferrales bacterium
GATGACGGAGGACCAGGTGCTGAACGAAGTGCGAGGCCTCAGTCCCAACGGGGGGTTAGTGGAGATCACCGGCGGCGAGCCCCTGCTGCAGGAGCGGGAACTGCTTCCGCTGATTGAGAAGTTGTTGCAAGCTGGATATCGCTTGTTGCTCGAAACCAGCGGCGAGCGCCCCTTGGCGAGAGTTCCGGCGGCGGTCGTCAAGATCGTCGACGTGAAGTGTCCGCATTCCGGGGCGGCTGATACATTTCTGCCAGAAAATCTGGCGGCACTTGGTGCGCATGACGAAATGAAGTTTGTACTGAGCGACCGCACCGACTATGAGTTCGCCCGCGAATTCGTCGGCCGACACAATCTGCCCGGGCGCGTGGGGGCGGTGCTTTTCTCGCCCGCATTTCGCAAAGACGCCACCGGAGCCCGCGACAGCTCGCACTGCCTTCTCGATCCGCAAGAATTGGCCGAGTGGATGTTGGCAGATGAAGTTCCGGCACGCCTGGGACTGCAATTGCACAAGTTTATCTGGGACCCTGCCGTCAAGGGAGTTTGACCCCATGATCTGAAAGCAATAGTTAGCGCTTCCACCTCATTCGACACTTTTAACGTCACATGGCGCACTCCACAAAATCCCGGGCAATCGTTCTTCTGAGCGGAGGAATGGATTCTTGCGTGTGCGCCGCGTTAGCAGCCCAGGATTACGAGGTCGCTGCCTTGCACGTGAGTTACGGGCAGCGCACCGAACTGCGGGAGCGGCAATCTTTCCTGGCGATTTGCAATCGCCTGAACATAAAGAACAAGCTCCTCGTGTCGAACGACGCCCTGCGCGCCATCGGAGGTTCGGCGCTCACCGACGAAAACATTGCGGTACCGGTCACACCCGCGATCGATCACGTAGTTCCGGTCACCTACGTACCTTTTCGAAACGCGCATTTTTTGTCCGTCGCGGTCAGTTGGGCCGAGGTGCTGGGAGCAGGGAAAATTTATATCGGAGCGGTGGAACCGGATAGTTCCGGTTATCCTGATTGCCGTCCCGTGTACTATGAGGCGTTCAACAGCGTCATCCGGGCGGGAACGAAAGAGGGAAACATCGAAATTGTCACCCCCTTGATCGCCATGCGGAAAGCAGAAATCGTCCAGCTTGGCCTTGAACTGAACGCTCCGTTCGATTTAACTTGGTCATGCTATAGCCACGAAGATCGAGCCTGCGGCCGGTGTGACAGCTGCGTCTTACGCTTGCGGGCGTTTGCGGCGGCGGGAGTCAGCGATACGATTCCCTATGCCACGGAGAGAGTTTAACCAACTTCTGATTTTGATTGTTGAAGGAAACGCGGTCTCGGATGCATACCAGTTTTGACGCAGCAATCAGAAATCGATATTTAAACAATCCAGTAGGCCGGGAGGCCACGATGAAGAGGCACTTCGCAGGATTTGTTTTTGTTCTCTTGATGTTGGGACTGTGTGCGTCCCCGGTTTTCGCGCAGGGTGCGTCGGGAACAGTCAAAGGCGTTTGCAAGGACCCTCAAGGGAATCCCATCGCTGATGCGGTGGTCCTTTGGGCGAACCAGGACAACGGTCAGAAATATAGTCTGAAGACCAACAAAAAAGGCGAGTATTTCTCTCTGGGGATTGCCGCAGGCACTTACACGGTCACACTCTACAGGAATGCCGATGATGCCAAGGCTAACAAGGAGCTGTTCCACTTCGGCAAAGTGCCGGTCACCCTCGACGAAAACACGCTGGACTTCGACCTTAAGAAGCAGGCGACAGAAGCGGCCAAGGGTCAGGGCTTGACTCCCGAACAGCTTAAGGCTCAACAGGAAGCGCAGGAGAAGCACGCCAAAGAAGCCAACACGGTGAAGGCGCTGAATGAAAAGCTGGCGGCCGCGAAGACGGCGTCCGATGCCGGTGATTTTGATACGGCGATCGCCAGCCTGACTGCGGCGAACGAGATCGACGCCACCCGTGACCTGGTGTGGTTCAAGCTTGGCGACGCCTACCGCCTGTCGGTAGCCAAACAGACCGATCCCGAGGAAAAGAAAAAGCGTCTTAATTCGGCGGTGGAGGCTTATCAGAAAGCGGTGCAACTCAAGCAGGCCGTCACCAATGAGAAAGATCCCAACGCCACCAAGACGCTGGCAGCCTATTACAACAATTTAGCCGAGGCCTACAGCAAGGCAGGCAAAATCGATGACGCTGTAAAAACTTACCAGCAGGCGGCGGAAGCCGATCCCAGTGCCGCCGCGCAATACTACTACAACATGGGAGCTGTTCTCACCAACGCCGGCAAAGGCGATGCTGCCATTGCAGCCTTCGATAAATGCATTGCGGCCGATCCCACCAAAGCAGACGCCTATTATCAGAAGGGCGTTAATCTTATCGGGAAAGCAACCTTGCAGGGCGACAAGACAATTGCACCCCCGGGAACCGCGGAGGCCTTCAACAAGTATCTGGAACTGCAGCCCACCGGCCCGTATGCCGACGTGGCGAAACAGATGCTAG
>DATNKA010000455.1:0-3202 GCA_035603655.1 Candidatus Acidiferrales bacterium
TTCCTGGGGGTGCGCGGCTTCTTCCAGTATCTGGAGCGGAAGAAATACAAGTTGCACATCCGCGTGTTTCTGAGCCGCTATCGCGGATATTCGACTTGTTCGGAGTGCCACGGAAGCCGACTGCGGCTGGAGGCGCGCCAGGTCAAGATCAACGGACGCAACCTTTGTGATATCTGCGGCATGACGGTTGAGGATGTATCGAAGTTTTTTGCCAGCCTTCGACTGAGCGCTGAAGAAGCGGAAATCGGAGAGAGGTTGTTGCAGGAAATCCGCGAGCGACTGCGCTTTCTAAACGATGTGGGGCTGGAGTATTTGACACTGGATCGATTGGCGTCGACGCTTTCAGGCGGCGAAGCGCAGCGGATTCAACTTGCGACTTCGCTGGGGTCGCGGCTGGTGGGAACGCTTTACGTGCTGGATGAGCCTTCGATCGGGCTGCACAGCCGCGACACGCACCGGCTGATCAAGATCCTGCATGATTTGCGGGATTTGGGAAACACGATTCTGGTGGTGGAACACGATCCTGACATTATGCGGACGGCGGACCGGATCCTCGATCTGGGGCCGGGGGCGGGGGAAAATGGCGGCAAGCTGGTGGCGGCGGGAACGTTCGAGGAGATTCTGCGGAATCCGGCTTCGCTGACGGGGCGTTATCTGTCTGATGACTTGCGTATACAGATTCCCGCGGTGCGACGGCAACCGGGAGCGCAACAGATCAAGATCAAGAATGTGCGGGCCAACAATTTGAAGGGGATCGACATCAGTATTCCGCTGGGAATGCTGGTGGCAATCACGGGCGTGTCGGGGTCGGGCAAATCTACGTTATTGCATCAGGTGCTTTATCAGGCGCTGGGAGAGGCTAAACAGCAGCCCAGTTCCGGGGCGACGCGGAGAGCGGCAACTTGGGAGGGTTTGGAGGGAGATCAGTTTATTGACGAGGTGGTGCTGGTGGATCAATCGCCGATAGGGCGAACGCCGCGTTCGAATCCGGTGACTTATATCAAGGCTTTCGATGCGATTCGCGATCTGTTCGCTTCCCTGCCGGAGGCCAAGAAGCGGGGGTTCGGCGCCGGACATTTTTCTTTTAATATCCCCGGCGGACGCTGCGAGACTTGTCAGGGCGACGGCACGGTGACGGTGGAAATGCAGTTTTTGGCGGACGTCGAACTGATTTGCGAAGAGTGCCAAGGGACGCGGTACAAGGCACAGGTACTCGAGGTGCGGTACCGCGGAAAGAATATCCACGAAGTTTTAAGCCTGACGGTGAAAGAGGCGCTGAAGTTTTTCGCAGAGGTGCCAAAGATTACCGAAAAGTTGCGCGTGCTCGATGAGGTAGGACTGGGATACTTACGGCTGGGCCAATCGGCGACGACATTGTCGGGCGGGGAGGCGCAGCGCATGAAGTTGGCGGCGCATTTGCAACCGGCGGCGCGGGAGATTGGGCGGCCCAGCTCCGGGCGGCAGCAAGAGCCGCGCCGTGGGCGGCGTTTGCTCTACATTTTTGACGAGCCGACGACGGGACTGCACTTTGACGATGTGAGCAAGCTTCTGGCGGCGTTCCGCCGCCTGATTGAGGCAGGTGGGTCGATTCTTGTGATCGAACATAATCTGGAGGTCATCAAGACGGCGGATTGGGTGGTCGATCTGGGGCCGGAAGGGGGAGCGCGCGGCGGCAGGATTGTGGGAGCAGGGACGCCGGAGACGATCGCCAGTCTGCCGGAGTCCTATACTGGGCAGTATCTGGCTCGGGTGCTGAAGGGGCATGGCAGTGGCAACGGAGCGTCGCGTCCCGATGGCAGCGAGTAAAATTCTCCCCAGCGTGCTGCTGGCTTTGGCGGCGTGGGGCTGCGCGCAGGATGCGAGTCAGGCTCCCTCTCCACCGCCTCCTTCGTCTTCCTCTTCGGCCAAACATCGAGCAATCCATCACATACAGGTTCCGGATGAAGATGCTCCGTCTCAGCCTCCTGAACTTATTCAGGCAGAAGCGGCAATTGAGAAAAAGAACTACGCAGCTGCCGAATCTTTTCTGCATAAGTTGGTGGAACGGGATTCCGCAAGCTACGTGGGATGGTTCGACCTGGGCTTCGTGGAGAATGCTCTGGGCAACGTGGATGCGTCGATTGCGGCTTACCGTAAGTCAGTGGCGGCGAAGCCGGACGTCTTCGAATCCAATTTGAATCTGGGATTGCAGTTGGCCAAGACGGAGCAGCCCGGGGCGGAGGAATTTCTGCGGGCTGCGACCCGGCTGAAGCCTACGAGTCACATTGAGGAGGGGCAATACCGCGCATGGCTGGCCTTGGGACATGCGCTGGAAAAATCTAAGCCCGAAGAGGCGCTGACTGCTTACGAGCGCGCGGCCGCGCTTCAGCCGAAAGAGGCCGAGCCGCATTTCGCCGCTGGCATGCTTCTCGAACAGGAAAACAAGTTCAGCGCGGCGGCGGACGAGTATAAGCGAGTGCTGGCAATTGATCCCGGATCGGCCGATGCCATCATGGGGCTGGCGAATGTCTATATGCGCGGTCGGCGGTTCCCGGAGGCGGAGGAGTCTCTGCGAAAGGTGCTGGCGGAGCATCCGGACTCAGCGGCGGTAGAAATACAGTTGGGACGGGTGCTGGCTGCTGAAGGCAAGAACGATGAAGCGATCGCCGTCCTGCGGACAGGAATCAATCTGGCTCCCGGCGATGAAGCGGCGCAGCGCGATCTAGCCGAGCTTTCTACAAATGCGGGAAAAAATGATTTAGCGGAGTCCGTGTATCGAACTTTAGTGGCGGCTCATCCGAGCGATGCGGAGCTTCATCGGCGGCTTGGTCAGGCGCTTTTGCGGGAGAAGAAAACCAAGGAAGCGCAACAGGAATTTCTGGCAGCAGTGAAGTTCAAACCTGACTTGGGCGAAGCCTACGGTGACTTGGCGTTTGCAGCCAGCGAGAATCAGGATTATGAACTGGCGATACGGGCGCTCAATGCCCGAGCCAAGCTGATGCCGGACAACCCGGTTACATACTTCTTGCGGGCTTCAGCTTGCGACCATCTGCGCGACTTCAAAACGGCGGCGGCTAATTATCACCTCTTTCTTAACACCGCCAAGGGGAAGTATCCTGATTACGAGTGGAAGGCGAAGCACCGGCTGATTGCGATCGAACCAAAAAAGTAGACTCGGCGGAAGTCATGGGAAGCGCGACGAAAAATGCACGCTGCCGGTGGA
>DATNKA010000456.1:0-4224 GCA_035603655.1 Candidatus Acidiferrales bacterium
CCAGCGCCACCGCCAAGGACAACGACGCCGAGCGTTCCCCAGCCGCCACCGCCCACGGCGAGCTGCGATACCGACAAGGCTACACTCCCGCAATGTTGGTGCACGAATCACGAATACTCCAGGTAACGCTGTTTGGGACGTTGCAGAACAATCTGGCCTTTCTGGATTTCAGTTTGCTGCTACCCGATGTTATGACCATCGCGGATGAAGTGGACGCGCAGCTAACGCAATCGATGGATAGCTACATGCAGGCCATGCGCAAGTCAGCGGCGGCATAGCCGACTAGGACCATCACCGGCTCCGCCTGGGTTACCGATCAACAAGCCGATTCTTGCAGGGAAACTTCGACGGCTAAGGGTGATACGGAACACCAAGGGGCACTCCAACTGTACCCCCACCCTGAGTGCCATCCCCTCTTGTTGCACCGAGAAGATTGCCAGAGGCATGCGAGATCAGACCGCTATTGATAGGCCGAGACTAAGGGGCGGGGCAAGGCCACTCGCAGCAACCTGCCGGGGATCCTCTACAACGTCTGGTCTGGTTCCAAGAATACGTTGAGTTCTTCTTCGGCTGCAGCCAAGCCTTCGGGGAGTGTGCCACGGTTGTATTCCGTCATACGATTCTTCCACTTGAGGAAGTCGGTAATGCTTTGCGGTTCGACGCGGACCTCGACCCGGCGCAGGCTGGCAAGCAGCAGGTTCATTTCGCAGCGGAAGCCGGTGGAGCTGCGGAGATTTTTCGCCGAGGGATGCACCGTTTCGATCCTGCCGCGACGTAGTTCGAGCAATCCCCAGCCCTGCGGTAGTTCTTCGCGACGCATAAGACCGGCGGGGACCAGGTAGAAGCGCTCGCAGCCCACTCCCTGCTGTGGCTCGAGGCGGAAAGGCTTGGCACGGTCGGCCAGAAAATCAGAGCGCGTAACTTTACACTCGACCAGCACGGAGTGGCAGGCGCGCTTCCAGCCGATCGCGTCAGGCATCTCCCCGCTCACGCAGGCTTGCTCGGAGAGGACCACACCACAGCGGTAGTGGCGCAGCCAGCGCACGGCTTTTTCGACTAATTGAGCGTGAGTCATAAAGTTCGGGTTCCTGGCGTCGCTTTCGGTACTGAGAGAATCAAGAGCATTTGTAACCGGAGAAAGAGGCGCGCGGAAGTGTCCGATTCGCTTCCATCTGGAGACGATCCGTCGCTTCTGTCTCGGAAATGACCAACATAGTCATGTAAGCTAGAATCGATTCATGCGTACGGTGAACATAAGCGATCCGAAGGCGACGCGCCACATAGCGTTATCTTTCGGAGCTTGGCAAGCATGAATCCAAGCAGCAATCGTTCACCTGCTGTCACCCTGACGTCCGTCGTTTGAACGTTTGGGTCTTCATTGCTTTTACCGCAATCGGGCGGTGAAGAATGGTTTCCAGCAAGTGGCGTTCTGCGGCAACGGTTTGAGCGGAAGGTCCGAGCGGCGAATATCCTTCCGCGACAACCATCAAAGCTTCGTTGCCTTTAGTCCTGATACGTTCATTTTCAATTTGAATACGGCGAATACGCCCGTCATGAGGGGCATCGAAGGCATTGGCCAAACGCAGAACTGCCGCGAGTTGAAGGGTTGCCTTCTGCTCGTCAGGGAGGAGATCGCGCAGAGTCTTGTGCTTCCGGGTGGGCAGGGCTCCGCGGTGAAAGCGGGCGACGGCGGCGGCCCGCTGCAGATCTGCAGGCTTCCAGCCTAAGGGATTGCCGTGGGCGCGAATCAAATCATAGGTGGCTTTGTGATGTCCCTTTTGGCCTTCGGACTTTCCAACATCGTGCAGCAGGGCGGCGGCAAGCAGGCTAGAGCGGGCGGAGACGGCGTCGACGGCAGGTTGCCAGCCCCATGCGAGGAGGCCATCGTAGAGTTGAAGAGCCAGGCTGGCCACGCGCTCGGAGTGCGGGAAATCGGGATCGAGTCCATTCGCCCAAAGCTTCATGCGCCGCGTCGCAAGTACTTCAATCTGCCTGCCTTGGGGAAGCCCGGCGCGCCAGACTTGCCAGAGCGAATCGGTCCCGATCATTTTGGCACGGTAGCCGTCGATGCGCTTGACGCGCTCGGAGAGAATTATTTCTCGCCAAGGTTGGCGCGAATCTTCATCAGCAAAAACCTGGCACGAGACGGCCGTGGACCAGAGCACGTCGAGATCGTGGACCTCGCCCAACAAGTCCTGGATTTCTTTCAGGTCGTTGCTCCACGCTTGGTGCTCGACGGGCAGAAAATTTTCCACAATATAGCGGAAGCGTTTGATGCCGATGCGGAGACTGTGGAATGCAACCTGGGAGCGGTTGCGCAAGGCACGGTTGTGGAGTTCACGGGCTTCGGTCCAGCGCTCGAGCGCGAGATGTTTAAAGAGAGAGCTTCCCTGCCGGATGCTTGCAGCTCGTGTGGGCAGAGACTTGCTCCACTGCCGCCACTGTTTGCGGTCGAATTCTTCGAGAGCGGATTGAGCTTCGTGCTGCTGTTCCTGTTCGCGACGACGAAGGATTCCGAGGAGAGCTTGAGCTGCAGGATCGGCTGAGTTTGAGATGAGCTCATTATTCTGTTGAGATGAAGGCAAAGCGGGCAGAGCCTGCCCTGGGCTTGCCGAAGGGAGTGCCCGCTTCACACTGGCTTGCGCCACAGTTGCTTCCGCCGGGGCCAGCTTTTCAACCCATTCCATCATTACCTGCACATCGCGCAAGGCCCCCAGCCGCTGAAACAGGCGCTTGCCGGCCTTCTTCATGGCCTTCCAGTCGGGATCGGCATCGAGGGCCATTAATCCGTCGGCGAGGGAACGGCAACGGCGCAGCGCGACTCGCAGATCGTGAACCGGATCGGCTCCGAAATCGGCGGAGACATGCTCGCATTCCTCCAAGACCTGCAGCATCCAGTAGCGAAGTCCGGTGACTTTCTTCGGGCGCGTGGGTCGAGGAGCGGAAGGGAGCACTGGATTTCCGAGAGGTCGCAATATCGCTATCACTATTTTCGCCGGAGTCGGGTGCGAATGCCAGTGACAGGGAGTGTCCCGGTGGTTCACCACAGGGCGAAACAGGAAAGCCCAGAAAACGCTGCCGGAACTGCCGCGATCTGGCAGTGACCTCCGTAACGTGCAGCCCTTACCTGCTGGATTTAACCTTGTGGCTTGCAGAGTGTGGTGCGAGGAGCGGCTTATTACGGACGCAAGTACATTTCATGCTAACCGGGCGGCATCGGCGCGCGCTTTTGTTCACAGCCTGAATATTCTGATCAAGTACGCGCGCATGTACGGCTATGAGCACAAGCGCACGGAAGCGCAGTTCGAAGTCACGTGGAATGAATTACAGCAAGGTCTGCCAACCGCGGGAGATGGCGGTTTTCTGCTGGGAATTTCGGACAACAAGTTGCTGCTCGACGGAATTCCGCTAGAGGCTGGTCAGACGGAACGCAGCTTCGGCCAACTCTTGTCCACGGCCGGTTTGGCCAGCCTGCATTTCTCTAAAGACGTTACTATTGAGGACTTTACCCGCCTGGTGCGCGCCTTTACGGTCGCGGGATCGAAAGCCCAGGACGTATCCAAGCAGATCAAAGAAGCTCTGAATATCGCGGGCAAGCGAAGCACGATCAAAATCAATGAAGTTAAATTTGTAGCGGCCGACCCGCTGACCGGCGACATCAGCGTAGCGGCGCAGATCGCTGCACAAACGCTAGGTCCGGAATTCAAGCAGTGGTTGAACGATCCGCAGAAATTGCTTCAGTTAATTGCGGCGGCTGAGGGTGCGAATGCTGGGGGCGGCCAAGGACAAGGCGGTGGAACCGGAGTTCCGTTTGGCAGCGTTCCGAACGCTCCGGGCCACTGGGTTGCCGGGCCAGCAACCGAGACCGGCTCGGCGACTGGAACGGGGACAGCTCCCGCCTGGGTAGGCGGAGTGGTCCCGCTGCAGGAAGCGGAAGTGGTACAGGCCATCCGCCTGCTCACTCGATTCGGCCAGGTGCAGGGCGATCCGACAGTTCGTCCGGAAGATCTGCAGAAAGAACTGGTCGAAACCGATCCCAACACGCGACTAAATTTGCAGCAACTGCTAGGCGGTTTGGCGGCTAAAGCTGCTACCGAGAAAGACGATACGCCCCTGCTGATGAAGGCAGCCGAGCATATGGCGATCCGCTTCGCCCTGGAGCGTTATTCCAAAGGAGAAGTGAAGGTGAACGCCGTGCATCAGATGATGGAGCACATGAGCCGC
>DATNKA010000457.1:0-25002 GCA_035603655.1 Candidatus Acidiferrales bacterium
ATAACCGCGCTTCCGGCGGAGGAAGAAGAATGTTCTTGACATCCCTCTTATAGAACAGGCGTTTACGGCTCAGCCTCCGGCAAAGGAACTGGCGCCCTTGCTGCTGGCAGAGAAATCCGGAAAACTGTGCTGTTCTTTTACCGAGAAGCCGTGGCTCACAGTTCGAAGCACATTTTGCTGGACGGATGCTCAAGCGCGGAGAACTGATCGAGCCCGAGCCTCTGCATATTTTGCGGATAGCGGGTGCAGAGTGGCTGATATCTTCCGAGCACGCCATGCCGAGCACGGTGGGTAGACCTGCAGGTACTGGGCGAGCATCAGCCAGAGGGCGGGACTTCGGTAATCTTCGCGCAGTCGATGGGAAAAGGTATTCTGTCAATTCCCGGTCTCACATCAATATCCCAGTTATGAACTCCATCCCAGATATTCGCCCTTCAATTTCGTGGGTCGCAGCGATAGTTTCCGTCGTTGGAATCACCGCGGTCTGTATGCGGGTCTTTGACACCGACGAGGCACGGGCAAAATCTGCCGAGCGCAAGCGAGGAAAAGAACAGCGTTCGCTGGCCAACAAGATTTCCGGATATGCGCAAGAGGTTCATCAACGCTACCCAACCGGGGATGTGGTCGTCAGCGTGCGAGACCTGGCAGAGCAACTTGGAAAACGCCCCGACGCAGTTGCCAAGGCGCTTAACCTACTGCTGAGAGAACAGAAAGTCGAACAAGCTTCGCTGAGAGGTTATTGGAAATTGACCCTGTGAGCGATTTACGAACATCCTCCTTAAAAACCTAGTCGGGCTACGGGAGAAGCGTCGCGGTCGTGAGGTCCAACGATATTAACGCTAACCCATGACCGCTGAGGTTGGTGCGAGCTAATCAAAAATAGATCAGGCTTCCGCTGGGAGCAATACGGTATGTTACTTCGCGGAAAAAGCTCGTTGGTCTCAGTTATTTGCCAAAACCCGACGGATTCTGTGCCCGCCCCAAAGGCGGCCATCGGTCAGTAAGCTAGTGATCATGCAGTCCCCCCCAGACCCCCTTTTGTGGGGCGCCTTACCAGAGGAAATACCGGGAAAACCTGTAGAAGCCTACAGTGGCAACGAGAACTACCACTGAAAGAACTGACCCGAGTCCGATTTGAATACTAGGGTCTTTTGGTCCTTTGCTGAACAAACTCATTGCTTCTCCCCGAACAGAAAACAAAGCGCCCCAGACTCATCGAGTCTTAGGACGCTCGTCGATCAGCCCTCCCCCGAAAGCTGCTCACAACCAGCCTACGGTGTGACTCGACCCGTGGGAATGGCCCCAACGGGCTACTGTGGGAATGCGCAGATGCCGCTCGGGCGACCCTTATGTTGGATATTGGGACGGAATGGACGCCGAGCAGACTATTGCCGAAATCGAATGCCTTGAGCGCATCTTCGGGGTGCCGGACATTCGACCGCGGCCGGGATAGACAATCTTGTATTGGAATTCAGAGATGCCCTGCATGAGCGCATCGAGCGACGCAAAGCAAGAGGCTAAGAAGCTTGAGACAATGGCAAGCTGAAATAGGCAAATGCCCCGTCTGGCAGCTTCAGCCGGAGAAATTAAATCGAAATTAGGACACTACCTCCGGCGCCTCCGGCGCGGCATGATTGACCCTTATCCCCCCCACATGTTATAAATGCCCGTTTTGCACTCGTACGTTCGGAACAGAGTTGTAATGTCTCCGGTCGGCCCGGGCGCAAACTCCGACGCGGCCAAGCTCCAACACTTGGTTGTAGGTTTGCGGTGGAAGCGTGTTCGGATTTCCAGCGATCGTCTCGTGCTGCACGCTGCTAAGATGTGCGTCCGTGCTCGGACGGGAATGCTTCGCTGGCAGGCGGTCTCGAAACACGTTCGTATATTCCTAAAAACCGACTCATTGTGGAGGACTCATTATGCGCACCTGGCTCGCCAATGCTGCGTTCCAAGGACGCCGCGCGGTATCTGGTTTCCTGAAAACATCTCTCGCCCTGGCCTCGCTGCTCACCGTCGGCACGGCCTCGGCCCTGGCTCAACCCGCTAGCGAACCCGCCGGAGGCGAAGCCTCGCTGAAACTTCCTGACCTTTCTTCGGTCAGCTTTCTGAACGGCGCCATCGACGGGCACCGCCTACTTCTGATCGGCATCCTTTTCTGCCTCTTCGGGCTCGGTTTCGGCATGGTTATCTTCATGCGCCTCAAGAACCTGCCGGTCCATCGCGCCATGCGCGAAATCTCGGAGCTCATCTATGAAACCTGCAAAACTTATCTAGTCACCCAGGGCCGCTTCATCCTGTTGCTGTGGGCATTCATCGCCGTCATCATTCTTCTTTATTTCGGCATGCTAGAGCACATGGAAGCGATGCGCGTCGTCATCATTCTGGTCTTCAGCCTGGTTGGGATCGCCGGCAGCTATGGCGTCGCCTGGTTCGGCATTCGCGTTAACACCTTCGCGAATTCCCGCACCGCCTTCGCATCCCTGCCCGGCAAGCCGTTCCCCGTCTATCAGATTCCTCTCGAAGCCGGCATGAGCATCGGCATGATGCTGATCAGCGTCGAGCTCCTCATCATGCTGATCATTCTTCTCTTCATCCCCGGCGACTATGCCGGCCCATGCTTCATCGGATTCGCCATCGGCGAATCCCTCGGCGCGGCGGCGCTCCGTATCGCGGGCGGCATCTTCACTAAAATCGCCGACATCGGCTCCGACCTGATGAAGATTGTCTTCAAGATTAAGGAAGACGACGCCCGCAACCCCGGTGTTATTGCCGATTGCACCGGCGACAATGCTGGAGATTCTGTGGGCCCTTCTGCCGACGGCTTCGAAACCTATGGCGTCACCGGCGTCGCTTTGATCACTTTCATCCTTCTCGGCGTAAAAAATCCCACCGTGCAGGTTCAATTACTGGTGTGGATCTTTGTCATGCGCGTTATGATGCTCGTCGCCAGCGCCGTCTCTTACTTCCTGAACGCCGTCATCGCTAAAGGCCGCTATGGCAGTGCCGATAGCATGAATTTCGAAACGCCTTTGACGACTCTGGTCTGGCTCACCTCGCTTGTTTCCATCGGCCTGACCTTCCTGGTTTCCTATTTCATCATTCCCGATCTCGGCGGAGACGCGACCCAGTGGTGGAAACTCGCCGTGATCATCTCCTGCGGAACTCTGGCCGGCGCAGTCATCCCGGAGTTGGTCAAAGTATTCACCTCCACCGAATCACGTCACGTAAAAGAAGTGGTCACCTCCGCGGAAGAAGGTGGAGCTTCCCTCGGAATTCTCTCCGGCTTCGTCGCCGGGAATTTTTCCGGATACTACCTCGGTCTGTCGATGGTCCTGCTGATGTCGATTGCCTACTACTTCAGCACCATGGGCCTGGCCGCAGCCGCAACCATGCTGGCTCCGGCAGTCTTCGCTTTCGGATTAGTCGCCTTTGGTTTCCTCGGCATGGGTCCCGTCACCATCGCTGTCGATTCCTATGGCCCGGTTACCGACAATGCGCAATCGGTCTACGAACTGTCGCTGATCGAGCAGGTCCCAAACGTCGAAGCCGAAATCAGAAAAGACTTCAATCTCCCCGTAAACTTTGAACGCGCCAAGTACCTGCTCGAAGCCAATGACGGCGCTGGCAACACCTTCAAAGCCACAGCCAAACCCGTACTTATTGGTACTGCCGTCGTCGGAGCCACCACGATGATTTTTTCGATCATCATGGCGCTCACCAACGGCCTCACGGAAAATGTCGACAAGCTTTCATTGCTGCACGCTCCATTCTTTCTCGGGCTGATCACCGGAGGCGCCATGATTTATTGGTTCACCGGCGCATCCACGCAAGCCGTCACCACCGGTGCTTACCGCGCCGTCGAATACATCAAAGCCAACATCAAGTTGGAAGGGGTGGAAAAGGCCTCTGTCGCCGACAGCAAAGCGGTAGTCGCCATCTGCACCAAGTATGCGCAGAAAGGAATGCTGAATATTTTCATCGCCGTATTCTTCGGCACGCTGGCCTTCGCCTTCGTGGAACCATTCTTCTTCGTCGGCTACCTGATCTCGATCGCCGTCTTCGGCCTGTATCAGGCCATCTTCATGGCCAATGCCGGCGCAGCCTGGGATAACGCCAAGAAAATCGTCGAAGTGGAAATGAAACAGAAGGGAACCCCGCTGCACGACGCAACCGTCATCGGCGACACCGTCGGGGACCCCTTCAAAGATACTTCCTCCGTCGCCCTGAATCCGGTCATCAAATTCACCACGCTCTTTGGCCTGCTCGCAGTTGAGTTGGCCGTCACGCTTACCCGCGATCAAGGTTCGACGATCACAAACGCACTGGCAATTGCATTCTTCCTGGTCTCCTTCTTTTTCGTATACCGTTCCTTCTACGGCATGCGAATCAGAACCGGCAAGTAAGATTTATGTGGGGACAGCTGTCCTCGGCTGTCCGCCGGGCGCGGCCCGGCTCTTGTGGTGGGATACATCAGGTGCTGCACAAACAAACGCCATCCGGCCAGTCCGGATGGCGTTCGTTACTTCGGCCGTAAAAACCTCCCGCTACCGGCGGTCCCAGTACAAATCCCTTCGATCGCGGTTCACATCCCTGTACTCGCGGCTTAGTTCTCTACGTTCATGCCGCGCCGCACCGTAGTTCCCATAATACAAATCGCGGTGAAGATCGCGTCGGTCATGTACGATCTTCGCTTCATCGTGCCGGATATCCCTCCGGTCGCGCCATCCATCGTCGGCAAACATGGTTCCCGCGCCCATTCCGATCAACAACAAAACTCCCGCAATTGTCCGTTTCATGTCTTTCTCCTCCTCCGCATCCCGCGGATTCTACTGAATACAAACACGCCGCCCCGAGCAGAGTTGCGGGCGACGAAAGGTCTGTGAAGACAAGGTTATACGGGGAAAGTTGTGCGGGGCAGCCGCCCTCGGCTGTCCGCCGGGCGCAGCCGGCAGTTGATCTCAAACGCGGCAATCGAATCGGCTCTAGTTCGGCCCTTTCATCTTGTCCTTCACGCTACGCGCCAGTTTCTCGATCTCTTCCGCCTTCTTAAGTACCTCGAGCGATAGAACGTTCTCATTCGACTTGTCCACATAGCCTTTGAGTTCCGCGGCCAGCTTGAACAGTTTGTCGGTGTCGACCTTAAGTGCGGCCTGCCGCTCCAGGTTGGCTTTTTTGGCCATGTCGCGAGCGATACGGTCCCGATTCTCGTCATTCGGGTCAACGGGCGCCACATTTCCGTCAATCCGCTGGGTCGGGGACCTGGGATTCTGAGTTTGCGCATGGCCGAGAATCGTGAACAACAAAAACAGACAAATGTTCCACGCTATCTGCGTTCGCACAGTATCCTCTGAAACAGGCGCGAACTTTCTGCCCGTTATCAAAGTATGGCCATTTTCCCTGGAGAGGGCAACGAAAAATGCCGAAGCGAACGGATGCGTAGAATACTTTGCCCAAAAAGCAAGCCTCCAGCACGGGCCGGAGGCTTGCTAATCATCAAATCCTGGGCTGAAGAATTACAGCGAACTCATGTTCGACAAAAACTCCCCATTCGATTTCGTCTTGCTGAGCTTGTCGATCAGCAACTCCATGGCTTCCACCGGAGACAGCGGATTCAGCACCTTCCGCAGCACCCAGATGCGCGACAGATCTTCTCGCGGAATCAGCAACTCTTCCTTACGCGTGCCCGACCGCTGAATGTCGATGGCTGGAAACACGCGCTTATCCACCAGCTTGCGCTCCAGAATGATTTCCGAGTTTCCCGTGCCCTTGAATTCTTCAAAGATGACGTCATCCATGCGCGATCCCGTATCGATCAGCGCCGTAGCGATAATCGTCAGCGATCCGCCTTCTTCAATATTTCGCGCCGACCCAAAGAAACGCTTCGGCCGCTGCAAAGCGTTCGAGTCCACGCCGCCCGAAAGCACTTTGCCCGATGGCGGAACGATCGTGTTGTAAGCCCGCGCCAAACGCGTAATCGAATCCAGCAGGATTACCACGTCGCGCTTGTGCTCGACGAGTCGCTTCGCCTTCTCAATCACCATTTCAGCAACCTGCACGTGCCGCGCCGCAGGCTCGTCGAACGTAGACGAAATCACTTCGCCCTTCACCGAACGCTGCATGTCGGTAACTTCTTCCGGTCTCTCATCGATCAGCAACACCATCAACACCACTTCGGGATGATTGGTCGTGATCGAGTTCGCCACATTCTGCAGCAGCATGGTCTTGCCAGCGCGAGGAGGAGAAACGATCAACCCGCGCTGTCCCTTGCCGAGCGGCGTCAGCAGATCCATCACCCGCGCGCTGGAATTCTCACGCGTCGTTTCCAGCTTCAGGCGTTCCTGCGGATACAGCGGCGTCAAATTATCGAATAGAATTTTATTGCGCGCTTCGTCTGGCGATTCAAAATTCACCGCCTCGATCTTCACCAGCGCGAAATATTTCTCGCCCTCATGCGGAGGCCGCACCTGTCCGCTGATCGTGTCGCCCGTCTTAAGATCAAACTTGCGAATTTGCGACGGCGATACATAAATATCGTCCGGACCCGGCAAGTAGTTGTAGTCCGGCGACCGCAGAAATCCGTAGCCGTCAGGCAAAATTTCCAGCACGCCCTCGGCAAAAATGTGGCCTTCTTTTTCGCTCTGCGCCTGCAGGATTTTAAAGATGAGGTCCTGCTTGCGCAGTCCGCTGGCACCGGGCAGCTCCAAGGTCCTTGCGATCTTGGTCAGCTCGGTGATGTTCTTTTCTTTCAGTTCAGCGATGGTCATGATTCACCTAACCCCGGTCCACTCAAACGTGTGAGTTTCAGCGTTTTCGGGAGATTTTCAAAGGAGGGTAGCTAAGGAAGACAATGCAAACCGGGCAGGCAGGCGGGGCTGTTTAAGCAGCCCGCCGTTGTGCCTCAGCAAAATTTTCCGGCTCCGACAGGATTTCCTGCCGCTCCGCGCCTGCGATCCGGTCCAAAACTCCATTCATTGTTTCTTGAATTCTGGTGCTGGGCCGGTGGAACTTCCGCGTGGCCTTGGAGGCAAGCTGGCAAAGCATATAACGATTCCGTAATGTTTGTAAAGCGTCAAACACACGATCAGAGCGCATGTGTGCCTTTCCCCTTCCTTATAAGTATGGACATCTTGCCACCTCTAGGGCTCCCGATAGAACTGGTTAGAACTGGAAAGTCTTTCTAACCCACTGATTCTACTTAGATTGTGAGAGGTTAGCGCAATTCCTACCTAGAATAGATGCGTGAGCGAACCCCGAAGATGCTCACTTTTCCTGATTTGGGCTTACAGGTCGAGGTAGCTCAAAACTGACCTTTGAGGCTCCCGGCTGTCCGTGGAACAAGATAATGTACCCGGAATCCTCCTACAGGTCAACATATTTTTCAGCCTTTTACATATCTTTACCCGCAAATCTTACCCGCAAACCGCACCCGCTTTGATCTTAAATTTGACGCCACACCTGTCGGCGGCGGGCTCCTCATTCCTTATTATTCCTTTACACCCAACTGCCAAAATAAAAACGAATAAACATCCGTGAACTCCTCAATCTGCTTGGTCACCGGTTTTCCCGCCCCATGTCCCGCCTTCGATTCAATCCTTAACAATATCGGACGAGTCTTGCTTGAGCCGTTCTTCGCCTCCGTCTGCATCTCTGCCGCCATCTTCTTGGCGTGCATTGGATCGACACGCGTATCCGTATCCGCCGTCATGAACAAGATCGCGGGATATTCCGTCCCGGCCTTGACGTGGTGATACGGTGAATAAGCATAGAGCCATTTGAACTGCTCAGGATTGTCCGAACTCCCGTACTCCGGAATCCACAACTTGGCAATCTGAAAATTCTGATAGCGCAGCATGTCGAGCAGCGGAACCTGGCATACCACCGCGCGAAATAAATCCGGACGCTGTGTGATCATGGCTCCCATCAGCAAGCCGCCATTCGACCCTCCCTGAATGGCCAGATGCTCCTTGTCCGTATATTTTTCCGCGATCAAATGTTCGGCGCCCGCAATCATGTCATCAAAAACATTCTGCTTGTTGCCGAGCATCCCCGCCCGATGCCAGTCTTCTCCAAACTCCGCCCCACCGCGCAAATTCGCCACTGCATAAACTCCGCCATGCTCCATCCATAGATAAGCCGTGCGGCTGAAAGACGGGGTTAGACTCACATTGAACCCGCCATAAGCCGTAAACAGCGTGGGATTGCGCCCGTCCTTCTTCAATCCTTTCTTGTTGACAATAAACATCGGCACTCGCGTTCCATCCTTCGAGTGGTACCACTCCTGATTCACTTCATAGGCCGCAGGATCAATCGATGGCGCATCCACCTTCGCCCACTGCGACGTCGCACCCGATTTCAAATCGTATCGGTAAACCGTTGGTGGAACTGTGAACGACAGAAATCCATAAAAGATTTCATCGCGATCCCATTTACCGTCCGAGGCAAACACCGTACCCAGCCCAGGCAGCGCAACCTCGTGCACATTCTTTCCCTCAAGATCGAAAATCTTTAACTGTGAGGTCGCATTCTGCTCGTACTGCGTGAACAGTTTTCCGCCCCATACCGCAGCGCCCTGCAAAACCGAGCCCGTCTGCGGAATGATTTCTTTCCAGTCGTCGCGCTCGTAGTTGCCCGCTTCAGTTACGAACACCCGGTAACGCGGGGCATCTTCGTTGGTAACGATGTAGAGCCTTCCGTTGTACGCCGACCCGCTATAGAGAAAATTCTTGCCGGTAGTGATGCGTGTGGGCGGCGTACCCGCTTTCAGATCCATTAAGAACAGCTCGCTCTTCGTCCAGCCCTGCGCCACCGTAATCAACAGCAGGCGGCCATCGTTGTCGAGACTCACGCTTGGCCAATCCTCCGGATCACGGCCCTCCCCAAAAATCAGCGGATCAGTTACCGGATCGGTTCCCAATTCGTGATAGAACACGTGCCGGTTGTACATTTCTTGTCCGTCGGGCACGTCGCCCTTCTTCGGATACCTCGTGTAATAGAATCCGGAGTTATCGAGTCTCCACGCAATGCTCGCCGCGCGTGTCCGCTCTATCGTATCGGGAAGCGCAGTGCCCGTCTTGGTTTCAATAATGCGCAGCGTGCTCATCTCCGACCCGCTCGGCGAAGTTCCGTACGCCAGATATTTTCCGTTCTCCGAAGGCTGGTACCAATCAAGCGCAATCGTTCCATCCGCCGCAAGCTGGTTAGCATCGACCAGCACGCGATCTTTTCCATCCACGCCTTCCCGCACATAAAGCACCGGCTGGTTTTGCATCCCCTCACGCCGCGTGTAGAAATAATATTTCCCCCCAATCTCCGGCTGCGTAAGGCTGCCGATACTTAACAACTCAGTGAGCCGCTTATGAATCGCATCGCGCCCCGGCAGCGGATCGAGCACGCCACGCGTGTAAGCCATCTCTTCTGCGACCCACTTCTGGGTCTCCGGAGTTTCCCCATCCTCCAGCCAGCGGTAGTTATCAACAATCTTCACTCCCTGCAGCGTTTCCTCCAGCGGCCGCTTCTCGGACTTTGGCGGAACCGAAGGCGCAGGTGCCTTCGTATCATCCGCCTCCGCCGCACCCACCATCCCCGCCAAGACCATCAAAGAAATAATCCCCATCAGACGCAGACCTCCACCCATATTCACCTCGCAACCGCATAGCCTATCAAAAATTGCAGAGCATCCCGCAGTTTTCATCCCTGCCCCCAGATGTTATGATGAACGAAGCAAAAGCGCACGCTTCGCGCAAGTTTCCAATATTCCTCAGTAGCTCAATGGCAGAGCATCCGGCTGTTAACCGGAGGGTTGTAGGTTCGAGTCCTACCTGAGGAGCCATTCTTTCAATGGCTTAGCCTTCTTTGCGCTCTGTCTGCGCTCCGTTCATCTGGAAAGCAAGCTGAGCCACTTTGCTGCTCGCGGTAGTCATCTCATCCGTTACAACGTCGCCATAAATGTTGAATCTGGTCCTGATGTCCGCGTGGCGCATCATCTTTTGCTGTACGGCCACGGGAGTGCCCACGGCGTCAAGCCACGAGCGGTAGGTGTGTCGGAATGCGTGTGTCCCAAGGTGCCCGATTTTTGCCAGTTCCGCAGCTCGCACAAGCTCACGCCACACTCCCGTGTAGGAGTATGGCAGCCTGCCGTGTTTGAGCGGGCTTGCAAAAACCCAGTCCTCAGCTCCCGAAAATTCCGAAAGCTGTTTACAAGACTTGAGACGGTCCAGCAATTCGCTCGCAAGATTGAATGTTTTTGCTGAGCCTTCCGTTTTCACATCGTCAACCACACGCTCAACGATGCCGCGCCGAATGCTCAACCGTGAGCCGAGCCAATCCACGTCAGACCATTGAAGCGCAAGGGCCTCACTGATGCGAAGGCCCAAGCAGACACAGAGAAGAGCCATGGTCGCGAACGGCTCACGCAGCTCTTTCAACAGAGCATGAAACTGCTCCGTTGTCAGGCTCCGTGCCTTGCGGACCTTTCGTGTTGCGCCTTTGTTCTTGACTAAGGAGATTGGATTGCGGCTCATCTCCAGAAGACCGGCCCACATCGCAAACTCCACAAGCGTGTGCAGCAGTGACCGCACGTGCGTTTTGGACTTGGGTGCTAACGGTAGCTCCCGGAGCCACAGTTCAACTGGGCGGGGTTGCACGTCACGGATAGGCGTGTCTCCCCATTGCGGCAGGATGTGATTTTTGAGGAAAGAGCGATACACCCGCGCCGTGGACTGACGTGAAGGCATTCTCTCTGGTTCATATCGTGCAATCACTTCCCGCACCGTGCTCCCGATTGTGTTCTTGGTTTTAGTCGTCCGAACCTTTAGCCGCTCAACTTCCTTCCACACGGCGGCTTTGGTCGGAAACTCTTGCTTGGTACCGATGAGTTTTGACCGGCGAGTTGCGCCGTCATACCAAAGATAGTTCCAGGTCTTGCGCCGCTTGTCGTAGCGCACAGACCCGCTTGCGTGTCGCCTGATTCTCATTGCTGCCTCCCGCCAGCAGAGTCAGCGGATGACAACGACAGCATAGCATCGAGGTCTTTCAGCCGAAACCTCCAAACGTGCCTGATGATTCCGGACAATTTGTAGGCTTTTAGCTTGCCTTGCCGTGCCCACTCCAGCAGTGTGCGCCGGTTTATCTTGAGGTATCGGGCAGCCTCATCGCTGGTGAGCCATTCATTTACGGTGTGTGCTCCGTTCTTGGACTGCCGCCGCTCCCCCTGAGATGTCGGACGCTCAATGCCGACGTAACAGGCCACTGCGTCGGCAGACACGAAGGGTTCGAAAAGGTTTCTTGGAGTCGGAACTGTGGATGAATTCGTTTCAGACTTCGTGAGGGCGCTGTTCATTATCTTGCTCCATTTCGCCTGGCACAATTCGCGCACCATCCGTTGTGTTCGTGGACTCTCTGCTTGAGTAGAGTCCGCATCGCTGCCGTGGAGCGTATCTCTCGGTATAGCAAGCGTGACTCGGATCTTCGACCCGCCGGATCGGCGAGGCG
The DNA here is from genome assembly GCA_035603655.1 of Candidatus Acidiferrales bacterium. GTDB lineage: Bacteria > Acidobacteriota > Terriglobia > Terriglobales > Acidobacteriaceae > Sulfotelmatobacter. The sequence continues at coordinate 11,491 of DATNKA010000457.1, forward strand.
AATTCACGCCAGCAGAAAGATGAGTTATGGATGGGGCATCGTTAGTTCCTGGGAAGGTTCATCGAGACTGCTTCTGCTGCTAGTGCGATTGAGCTGGGCTACTTTTTCGCCAGCTCCAAAAATTTTCTGTGGAAATCTCCGGAGCGGGCTGACAAAATCTTACGTATGGTCGGGTGGGTTTGGTTTGGGTTTTGACAAACGCTGCTTCGCAGCGGCTGAAGGGTGACACGTCACCCCCAAACGGGAACTGCGGAGAAACCTGAAGTTCTCCGCGCTCTCAGGCGCGTCAACGCTTTCTGAATCAGCGACTAAGTTGTTTTTGTGAATTTCAACGTTTACGTTCGTAAACAAAATGTCGTTCTCAGCCGATGATCATGTAAACACACTGATTCGATTGTGGTTCTTACTTTCCGTCGAAGACGCTGCGCTCGATGCGTGAAGTGCGTGAAAGCCAGCTGTCCGCCGTCAACTATTATTTCCCCTCGGGATTTCTAATTGTCGCCCATCAGCCAGCCCTTTTCGACTTAGGCTTACTATGAGCGCTCCCCGCATTCCGCCATCTTCGACGTCTCCAACCGATACAGCGCGACTGGGTCTGCGTGCCAAAACCGTTGCCACCCGGCTTACTCCCGAAGAGCTGCAGGAGGTCGAAAATGCAGCCGAGCGCGACGGGAAATCCCTCGCGGAGTGGTTGCTTGCTTGCTAAGTTCCCCCCGAAGAGAAAATGAGACTGCCGGAGACCAATCTATTCTCAATCCACGTCTAGCGAGAATCGTTATTGCACGGGCTCAAACACCAGGATCGCGGCTCCTTGATCGCCGATCGCCTGAAACGCGACATAAAAGCGATTCGACTGAGGGACGAGCAGCGAAGTGCCCGAACCGGGTCTACTCTTTATCTTGGAGATCAGTTCGTAGTGGTCGAGGTCTCTCTGTTCTCTGTTGGTAGACGTAGACCCATCCGGGTGACGCATCCGGTATCCCGTACCAACGCCCGCCGGTCATATACATAGGTTTGAGCCTGGCATCGTAATACACGCCGCCCATTGTTTCTGGCATGAAACTTTTTGTAGTCGAGGAGAATATAGATTAATGCTCGCTATTCGTGGCCGTTCACACTATGGTCGGCCACGATGTCATATCACGGGGATGGGGACGAAGCACTTCGTCTCTACAAGAAACGTGGCCCGTACGATGCGGTCTTAACGAACATCGGTCATCCCGGTTTAGATGGAATTGATTTGGCGAAGAGCATTCGGACCCGAAATCCAAACCAGAGAATCGGTTTCGTTACCGCCGCTCCCCAAAGTGTCCCAACGAATATCCATCGTTAGGAACACCCGTCAGGATGGGGCGATGGCTGGCGTTCGTGAATGAGGTCGCGAACACGAAGACTCCTAACGATAGCCCGCTTTCTTGATCCATCATTGACTCCGAGTTCGAATCGGTATTTTCGTCATAATCCACCAGCGGCACCAAACGCACGAGCCCGAGCCTCAATACTTTCGTCCGAACTCACTCTCAGATACATCGCTGTGGAGTTCAGATTCTTGTGGCCCAAAGCCGCCTGAATCTCTTCCAGTTTGCAGCCTGCTTGTTGCATCGAAATCCCACAAGTGTGCTTCAACGCATGAATGAAACGCTTGTGTTCGGGCACGCCTGCCAATGAGCCGTATTTCTGGATCAGCGTCGTTACTTGCCAGCGAGTGAGCATGCTCCCATCTGTGTCGGGGAACAACAGGTGTTGGGCTTGAGGTTCTTAATAAATTCGGCCACTACTTGGCGTTCGTCGAGAAGAGAATCAGACCCTTTCAACCGTTCGACCGTTGAGGAAGATGATGTCGCCGTTGACTGTAAAGTCTCGCCGTCGCAGAGCTATCGATTCGCTGACTCTCAGACCATGTAGCGTGGTGATGAGGAACAAGACATAGGCTCTGTATTCCTGCTCTCGGCCTTACAGGCTCCGCATTTCTCGCCGCCGAAGTCGCGCTCTCCCGGTATCCATCCGGCACAACCGTTACCTCAACGCCATCAGTGCCGTGCAATCCTTGGGCTGAGTAGGTGAAGCTTATATTTGGGCCTTCCATGTCGTCGCGCTTGCTGTAGCGGTGGATCTTCATAGGTTACGGCCATCTTCTCGCGCCGCCGGATCTGGTTCAGCAGCGTTGGAACGAGGACGGGACACGTCGCTCGGATCGCTCTTAATCGTGACTGAATCCTGAGCTACGATGGGAGCAAGACAACGGTCCAAAATAAATGGCAGTATCCGGCTCATTAGTTAGCGTTCATTTCGCTACGGGGCCAACAGACCCAACGTAACTGAAGTTCAGCATGTATGTCTTGACGTCAGGGCCATAGTACAGGTCCCAGACAACGCTCCCAGGAAGCGTCGCTGCGTCCAAGAGGCGCTCGAGAGCTGCTAGGCCGCTCTGGCTCTCGATTCCCGCATTAGTTCCGTAGCGAGCCAGGCTATTGCCGGGAACGCTGGGGCCAACGCCAATTTCATAGCCAGTATTCTTCCGGATTTGGTCGCATATCGCCTGGAGGAGCTCGCCGCCATCTCGCCGGGCAGGAGGAATGCTGATTACCGTATCGAGGATAGATCCCTGCCTAACCAGGTCGCCCGTTGCGTTTAGAACCTCGTTCGGAAAGACATGCAAGCGCATCCCTTCCCTTTCTACGGTGAAGGCCGGGCCGCCGAGTGACGCATATTCGCGCAACATTCTTTCAATTGTGGCCTTCGCAGCCGCCGTGCTGCCGACGTCTGGCGATGCGTAGACGAATGTGATAGCACGCCCCTTCGGGACAAGAATGTGGGGACCGTACGCCTTCTCCAGATCGGATCCCTTGGAGGCCTCAGCGGTAACGTCCTCAATGTCCGCAGCGTTTCCGTATCGAGGATCCTCGTACGTGATCGAGATATTCTCGCGCTGTCGCATTTGGTCTACGAGCGTCGAAATTGGACGCGACAGATCGCGTGGGTCGCTGGCAATCGTGGTTGAATGCTGAGCCGCCGCCACTATGCTGACCCCACCAAAAAATAGTACTACCAACAGTGCGCGACACATGCCTGGCCTCCCTATTTCCAAGTTGTATTGGTTGAAGTCTTGCCGTTACGCGTGCTAGTCGCCGTTGTGGCTGTAATACCTGCGCCTAACGTGTTGAGCTCGTAGGGCACGCCGTAAAAACTACCGCCGGAGCTATTGGTATATGGGCCGTAGCTCGACGGGTTCTGCGGGCTATAGGCAGCGTCTATAACCATCTGCTGGGTGCAGGTGCTCAGGCAAGGAACTCGCTTCTCGGTTCGATAGTACTGAACCGCGGCGAGATTCCACCCGATGAAATCAGGCCCGCCCCACGCGTTCTTACTCGATATATACCACTCGAAGCCGGGCGTGGTTACCGCGGCGAAAATTTTAACCGTTGATCCCTTGAACCAACAGGTATCGTTGCCAGGGCCAATTCCCGCATATTCGTAAACACCTCTCCCCTCAAATTCGCTTGGAGCGAGGCCTCCGACGAGCGTCTGGATCCACGGCGCGCTATAGGTGGTGCTCCACTGGGCGGCCGTTGGAGTTACGGACGTCTCCGAGGTCGGAACGTCCACCGGCTTCACGAAAATCGCAGACGAGCCAATTGGAGGATACGGATCATCCTGGCCGAAGCCTCCGCTGTTGGGAATGGAATTGCTCCAGTTACCGTAAGCATAATTGCAGCCAGGCTGGCCCAAGTAACCCGTGAAGGTTAACCAATTAACAAAAGAGCCGCAGACGCCGTACAAGCCGGTGACTGTAAAGGTGAAGGATCCGCTGCTGTTCGTACCCGTGATCGGAAACTGCACCCCCGCGCAGGTCGAGGTTAACATATAACCAGTAACCGTGCCTGATGCGCCTTGGTTTAGGACGAAGGACGAATCCTCAGCAGGCCACGTCCAGTTGCCCTGGACGGTAGCGCAGCTCAGCAGCTGAGAGAATGCCTGCGTCGGTATGGCAAGTCCAAATAGCAGCAGAAAGACTCGGGTTCGATTCGGGGCATGCATAACGCTACGGACTATATGCTCCCTTAGGTGCCTCGCAACAGTAACCAGTTACTTGTTACGAAAACGGGACGCCAAATCCTCTACAGTCTTTGCCAGACCCTAAAACGCTGCGATTCGTCACGCTCCCCGTGTAGAAATGTCGCCAGATTTAAATCAGACAAACACTCCATCATACACGAAATCCGCACTGATGCTCAATAAAAATTCTGAAGTAAACGCCGTCTGTTGAGCAGGAACAGGCTGCAAAGTGGCGTTTCTGAAAATCCAAACCACACCTGACCTGTCTCGGCGTCCACCCACCGACGATCAGGCACGCTGTTCCATCGGGACCTGGCTATCCGGAACTGGAGAAACTCAATTAGGTGCGCTGGAGACACCCGCCACTGCTCTCTAACTGAAGGCGTGCACACTTGGACCTTAAGATTTGGCATAAAAGTCGTGGCAGTGCACCCGCTCGGAATATCGAGGTTGCCGGCTGAGCTCAAAATTCGCACCTAACGTCTAATGCGACTTCCGCGTAGAGGTGAGGAGTTCGAGTCTCCGCGTTGGACGTTCGCAGGATGTGCGCTCCATTTGCGCTCTGTTTGCGCGTGCAAGGATGCTTCTCTTGGTCTTAGGTGTCATCCGCTGACCTGCATCTCGTTGAAACTACGTTCAAATGTTGATTCGAGTCCTACCTGAGGAGCCATTCTTTTCAAGCAGTTCCACAGGCCACTTCTTCAGGTTGGGACACGTTGCATGTTCCGATCGCTCACCAACTGGCCGCCGCTGCGCCAAAATTGCCCGTGTTCGCGAGTTGATTGCCGCGCGGACGCTTTGCGGTATCTGCTGCACGTACACGTCACCTGTCGTCTTGATGCTGGCGTGGCGTAAGACTCCTTGCGCATCTTTGATGGTTCCATGTTGCTGAAGGTCGGTGCCCAGGGTGCGCCGCATCACCTGAAACGTGACCAGCCCCCTTGGGATGTTCATTTTCTTGGCGAGGGGGTGAATCCGCCACTTCAGAAAGCTCTTGGCTCTTCGGGGGACTCTGCTTCCGGCACGCACGCCCTTACCGTGCGTCGGGAACATAAGCGCATCGGGCGATGAGTCCGGACATAGCTGCCTCCGAGCCTCAATGATCGGAACAATGTCGTCGGGAATCGGCACGGCGTTTCGGCTTGCTTCTGTCTTGACTTGTCCACGATACAACTTTCCTTCATAGGCGGTGCTGCCCCCCTCCTTTGCGGCGCAGGGTATCGCCATGCCTGCGCAGTGGCATCAGCCTACATCCTTGAAACAAACGCTGGCCGAGGCCGTCGATCTCTTCGATTGCGGTGGGTTCCATGCTCTTCCACCTAGAACTGGTATCGAATAGCAAACTGAACCTCTCGCGGAGTATATCCGGCGGTCATTTGGGTAAGATGGCCGAAATTCGCGCCGTCAAGAACTGCCGCTGGGGAGGCAAAAGTTGTCGTGTTCGTCACGTTGAAGATCTCGGCGCGGAATTGAAGATTCGCTTCGTTTCCTATCGGGATGTTCTTGAAAATCGAAACGTCGAGGCGGCGATTATGAGGACCGTAGAGCTGATTATTCCTCTCATCGCCGAGCGTGCCGGCCGCCTGCGCCACGAAGGCACCGGGGTTGAAGAATCTGCCCACACTGGGACTGTCGAGAGTCGCTTGGCCTATCTGGTTCGGGCGATCAGCAGCATAAGCTCCGGGATTTGTGTTGCTCACATCGCTGGCATTCAGGACGGTGAAAGGAAGTCCAGTCGACCACACCCCCGCCAAATTTATTTGCGAGGACCGTATCACCAGTCCTTTCATACCGACGGCGTTCTTCCCGAATGGCAGAACGTAGAAGACGGTCGCGGCCAAACGATTGCGAACATCGATGCTGCTATTGCCGTAGTCTAACCGCGACGATAGGGCTGGGACAGCGCCAAATCCCTCACCTCCTGGCTCGAAGAGCGCCTAACATTGCCGACATTAGTTATAACGGCGCCCATTTCGTCAACTGGGGTGAGACCACATTCAAAAAGTGCCGGGGAATGAATCTCGATCGCTCGCGTCTCGGCTCAGAAGACCAGCTTCAAGGCGAACTGAATTAGCCGTGGATTATTTACCGTCTGCGTAATCTGCCCGAATCCCGGTGAATCTGTGAACGTACCCGGAAAGGCAAACTGCGGGTGATTGAACACGTTGAACACTTCCGTTCGGAAGACCAGCTCAATTCCCTCGCGCAGCTTGAATCCTTTGAAGAGCGACGCGTCGAAGTTGACAAAGTCTGGGCCGAAGAGGGGTGTTCGCGAAGCGTCACCCAACACTCCGGGAGGTGGATCGACGAAGCAGCTGGTGTTGAAAAATTCCTGAACGGTTTGGTGGCTCAATTTTCCGCTGCAAATCTGGTTAGGCCGGTTACCGATTGCAGTTCCTGAATTGTTAACGCCTGTACCCAGGCCAAGCGGGAATCCCGATGCAATATGCGAGATCAGGTTGAGCTGCCAGTTTGCGATAAGCCCTTGCGCAACGCCGTGTGCAGCTGAGGCGAAACGTGACCCCTTGCCGAACGGCAGCCGATAGAGCACGCTAGCCGAGAAATTGTGCGTCTGGTCCGTGATGTTCAATCCCTTGTCGGTTAAGCCGCGGGGATTGAGGGCATAAGCATTGGGAGCCGTATTCAGCGGGTAGTACGGGACTCCCACCAGCGATCCCAAATCGTCGTTCAATCCGTTATCGAAGCCCTTGCTGTACGTGTACGCCACCAGGAAATAAAGCCCGTGTTGATAAGCCTTCTCCGCTTTGACTTGCAAAGAGTCGTATCTGGAGAGTCCCCGATCAATAAGCCCGATAACATCGAAGAATTGTGGATAAGGGCGCAGATTAACCGGGTCGATCTGCAGGTTGGGCGGAGCCGTGTTCAGGTTCCAATTTTCGGTCTGCAGGTGACTTCCGCGTGAGCCCACATAGGCTACCGTCAGCACGGTGTTAGCGGGCAACTGGCGCTGTAAGTCCAGGTTGTATTGCTGCACCATCCCTGGTTTGAAGTTCGTATTCTGGCTATATACGTTGCCACTCAGGTTATTCACGTTGGGTTGAACCGGCACGGGGAAGCCCTGGGACAACGTCGTAGCCGGAGTAATGTCGTCAGTCTGGAAAGAATACGTGCTATAAAACGGCGGATTCAAATCCAAGCCTTCTGCGCCTAAGTTCCAACCGCCGTCGTGGAGAATCGCGTAGCCGGCGCGAATTGCGTTCTTGCTGGACCATGGACTGTAGCTGATTCCCAGCCTGGGTTCGAAGCCCAAATAGTAGGGGTTTATGCCGGCGCCCTTGCCCGCGTTCAGTCCCGCAACCAGAAGCCGTCCGGTGGCGAAATCAAAATTGGAATAGCGATTTTGAGCCTCTACGGTCGGCGTCGTGTAGTTCCACGCCATTCCCAGTTGAACCGTCAAGTTCGGCCTCACTCTCCAGTTGTCCTGGAAGTATGGCCTGAACTCCTTCCAACGCCTGCCGGAAACAGCCCCCGAGAACGCATTGTCGTGTTCCCCGCCCGCGGGAAGGCCCAAGAGAAAGCTGGCAATAGGATTTCCGGTGGATGAATTAAGAGAACCATTGCTGAAGCCAGCAGTAAATAGATTATCGAACGACATTTCGCCCATCGGAAAAGCGTCGCCCAACTCATTCAACTGATAGAACCTGGCTCCCATGCCCACGGAGAATGAATGAGCGCCATGAACCCACTCGAAGTCGTCCGAGTAATGGAATACGTTGGTTCCGTCCTGGATGGGAGAGAAGCCTCGATCTCCCAGCCCCCAGTACCCTTCATTGAACTGAACGTTCAGGAAGCCGCTGCTGAAGTAAGTGCCGAGGTTGGCGTTCGGAATACCCAGCTGCGTGCTCCAATCGGTGCCATCTCCGAAAGATGTGATGTGGTCAAAAATGCGGTTATATCCGGCGGTGAACTGGTTGATTTTGTTGTTGGAGAAAATGTGGGTTTCAGAGAGAGCCAGATTCCGTCCACGATCGGCCAGGGTCTGATTGCTGGAATAGCCGCCGGGCTGGCTTCCGAAATCCGGCAATCCGGACGGAACATACACGGATGCCTGATCTCGGCTAAAACGCGAGAAAATCTTGTCGGATGTAGAGAATGTGTGGTCGATACGAAGATCGAATTCGTTGTCGGTATAGTTCTGCTTTGGAACGTCGACGTAATTAGCCGATAACAGTCCGGCTACGTTCGGCAGCGGAAGATAACTCAAAATCTTTACAGCAATCGGATTCAACCTGCTCGCGGGAATTATATTCCCCGGAAACTGGGTGCGGGTCTGGAGTCCCGTGATTGGATCGCTCGTCGTCGTGGCGGGATCGTAGATTGGCGTTTGGGGCGCGCCAGGAAATGATTCTGTGAAATTTCCCGCCCTCTCGTCCGCGGTGGGGACTTGGGTTAATGAGGGTATTCCCTGGATATTTCTCGTTCCCTGGTAGTCGAAGAAGAAGAACGTTTTGTTTTTTACAATGGGACCACCGATCGACCCGCCAAACTGGTTCCGAATGTATTCAGGATTCACGGGAGAGAAGTAGCTGGATGAATTCAGGGCGGTGTTGCGAAGGAAGTCAAACAGAGTGCCGTGAAACCGGTTCGTCCCGGATTTCGATATCAACAGAACTGTCGGTCCGGCGCGCGTCCCATATTCTACGGAGTAGTTGGAGGTAAGAACATTGAACTCTTGCAAAGCATCGATCGATGGCACGACCGCAATCGCGCCCGAGGTCAATTCTTCGTTATCGACGCCATCGTAGAGCCAATCGGTGCGATTCTCGCGGGAGCCGCCCACCGACAAGGAAAACGTTCCGCGAATCGACGTTTCACTGCTCGAACCTCCACCAAAAAAGTCGCCTGGTTGGTCGCCCTGAGAAACGCCTGGCGCGAGCGTCGCCAGCTCCACAAAATTTCGCCCATTCAAGGGTAGGTCGGCAACTTGCTCCGAGTGCACCACCTGGTTCAGGGCTGCATTGGTGGTCTGAATTTCAACCGGAGTGGCCTCCACTGTAACTTCTGAGCTCACTGTCGCTGGCGCCAGACTGAAATCGATCTGCGGGCTGGCCTGAGCTTCAAGTACAATTCCGGTCTTTTCGGCGCCTCGAAAGCCCTGCGCCGTCACCTTGACGCTGTACGTTCCCAATTGCAGCACATTGGCTACGTACCGTCCGGCGGAATCCGTGGTGAGTACCCGCTGCGTGTTCGTGCCCGTCTCGGTCACCGTGACGGCCGCACTGGCAATCGCTCCCCCGGAAGCGTCGGTGACGGTTCCGAGGATCGATCCCGTGGATTGGGCGACGATCATATGGGGAAGCGCAATCGAGAAGAACAGCAGAACAGGAAGCGAGTACGCACTTTTCACGGATGCCCCCTTATTTGAAAGCATTCAAATTATGCCCAGCTTATTCCCGTTGTCAACCAAATTCCGGAAGAATTCCGCTTCTCCAGCAGTCCCGCCGCGGCTCTGAAGGCTTCGCGGCTACTGCTTGCCCGTATCGGCGTTCTGATGCAGCATCTGCGGATTACGCGAGTTTGGCGTGGGCGCCGCCATGAGCTGTACAAACATCCTTTGAAATTTCGGCCAGTCCACATCCATTTGCGCGTGCACCTTTTGCAAGCTGATCGATGGCTTATCTCGATCCGTCCACACGATGGTATCGCCGTAACTGATTCCTTTTTCCACGCTCACATCCATGTACACGTAGCGTTCCCGCGTTATCAGGCTAGGATCGAACCACGCTGCCCCGGCCAACTCGTCCCAGAGATAGTCCCCAGGTTTGCGCGTGTAGCGGGAGATGTACTGCGCAGCCGGTTCGCGCGACTTGCCGATCTGCGCCAACATTTCCGCAGTCAGGTGGGTCTCGATCGAAACATCGACCGTAGTCACCGTGATCTTGGGCCACGGTGCATGCAAAGTAATGCTAGATGCCTCAGGGTCAAACCACAGATTAAATTCGTGTCTCGGACTGTCTACATATTCCGGATCGTCCGTATGAGGATTGATGCTTCCTCCCATAATGACCAATTCCTGCGCCAGCGAAGCGAACTCGGGGTCGTCAATGATAGCAGCCGCGATGTTTGACATCGGACCAGCAGCGTAAATGGTGACCTGATGCGGATACTTGTGCACCATCCGGGTCAGGAAGTGCGCGGCATCTTCGGTTGCAGGTTTCGTCGTCGGATTTCCTTCTCTTAGATTCGGCACCTCTTCCGGCTTGTGCGCCGACCGGGGACTCGTCCACGCGCCCTGGTAAAGAACCTTGCCGTACGTCTGCTCCCACGCATTTGTCCACTGTTTCGTCCGAATCATGGGCCCATCGAGCCCTGGCACCACCGGGATGTCGGTGCGTCCCACCAACTCCAGAAGCCGCAACGTGTGCGCCACCTCTTCGTCGCGCCAGCCGTCTCCCGTGACCACCGTGATCCCCAGAACGTTCACGTTTGGTGACTGCACAAACACCATGATCGAATTCATATCTGTCCCAGCGGGGCCCATTGCATCCTGATCGATCACCACGTATCGATTCTGCTGTGCCTGCGCAAACCCTCCTGCCAGCCCAAAGATGGTAGCCAGCACGATGGACGTTACTCGGAAGAGCGCGGTCATGACATCTCCTTTTTACTGGCGTAAACCCTCAGGCCGGTTCAGTGGTCAAACGCGAAATGAGCAGCTGAAAGAATTTTTCCGAATCAACCCCAGTCGCTACTTGAGCATTTACTTTAAAGGCTGAAGATACTGTGCCTTCAGAGATGCCCGTTTGCAGCGGAGCTGAACCGCGCAGCGGAGCATGCTTCCAACCTACGCTCTCGCCAGCAGTGATGGCTCCGGATGTTTCAATTTCCACGTGGTAGTCCTCAAAGGTGAGGATTTCCCGATCGATCATTGAGCTGACTGCTAAAGGATCATGTAAATGCGGCCCACCTTGCCATTTCTCGCCGTGCGCCATCTTCATCACGGCCTCGGCAATTCGCGCCGCAGCCTCGCTGACTTTGCCCTTTCCGGCGCGAAGTGCATTCACGTGTTGTTCCGTGAGCTGTACCTTGCGCGTGACATCCAGGCCTACCATCTGAATAGGGATGCCAGCAGCAAACACGATGCTCGCTGCTTCGGGGTCCACGTAGAAGTTGAACTCCGCAGCCGGAGTCACATTGCCGCCGGAGAGCGATCCGCCCATAAGTACAATCCTGCGGATCATAGAAGCAATTTCTGGATCTTGGCGCAAAGCAAGAGCCACATTTGTCAACGGTCCAATACCGATGATGCTTATTTCGCCCGCATTCTCGTGTACCAGCCGGCAAATGAGATCCGCCGCCGGCTCTTTGACTGCCTGCAGTTTAGGCGCGGGAAACTGAACGCCAGCCAAGCCGTTGTTGCCGTGAGCGTAGGAAGCAGTCACCAGTTTCCGCATCAGCGGAGAGGCGGCTCCCGCAGCGACAGGGATATCAGAACGGTCCGCAATCTCGACCAGGCGTAGCGTATTCGGCAAGGTCACGCTGAGAGGCACATTGCCGGCTACTGCCGTTATTGCCAATACCTTCAATTCGGAGCGCATCGCCAGAAAAAGCGCAAACGCATCGTCGACGCCCGGATCCGTATCGAGGATTGCTTTCTGCACACCTGCATCACCTGCGCGTGCCGGAGCAACCATGCCCAGCATCGATCGCGGCCCCGATAAAATGCCATTCGCCATTACACACCCACAGAGCCGGGAAAACTCCCTTCGATCAGTCTTCATCGGCGAACACCGCGTTCTCGCGATTCACACACAGTAGCAATACCTGAAACGTTTCAAAGGAAAAAAGCCAAACGAACTTGTACTCGCTGACCCGATCAATTGTCAAGAGAATGCCGTCGCGCCGGGAGCACTAACATGATCGGCCGTCGGTTCGGGCGCTCCATTCACTTTCGAAGCGTTTCCGAGCGTAAAAAGATTTTTGAGTTCCAATTCCCATAGTTGACAGGGCCGCGTACAGGTTGGCTCGCCTGACCGCTTCTTTCTCAGCGAATCCCTCCGCTAGAAATACTGCAAAGCTCCCGATGAACGCATCCCCGGCGCCAGTGCTGTCGATGCTTTTCACAGAAAATGCAGTAACGTGCTCACCCGCGCCGTTACTCGATAGGAAAGATCCTCTTTCCCCAAGCGTGATGATGACTCCACGAATCCCTGCGCCGCGTAGACGTTCGGCACATGTTTTGGCGCCTGCAATACTCTGGACGGCAACCCCGGTGATCGTCTCGGCCTCAGTTTCGTTGGGAACAAAGTAATCGAGCTCCGCCAGGGCGACCATGTGGACTGGTTGCCCAGGCGCCGGATTCACTATGCAGCGAATCCCGTGCTTTCGCGCAAACTGTATAGTGTAATAAACCGTCTCCAGCGGAATCTCAAACTGCAGGATGATGCAGTCTGCCGCTTTCAGCGTTTCGGCCGCCGCGTCGACGTCAGCCGGCATGAGCGCATCATTCGCTCCCTTCACTACAAGGATTCGATTCTGGCCGCTTGGCTCGACGAAGATCGGGGCGACGCCACTTGACAAGCCATTCACTTGCACCACGTGAGTCGTGTCAATGCCAAACTCTTTGAAGTTCTTGATCGTAGCCGGACCAAAAAGGTCGCTTCCCACGCGTGCCACCATCGACACCTCTGCGCCGCAAAGGCTCGCCGCGACAGCCTGGTTCGCTCCTTTGCCACCAAACCCGAGATCGAAGTTCTGGCCAAAAATAGTCTCTCCGGGCTTCGGGAAACGATCCGTGAATATAGTCAGGTCGACATTGGCGCTGCCCACTACCGCAATTCGTGGAAGCTTTGCCATTTCAGTGTTCGGACGCTCCATCCTCCCGCAGAGTGTATGGCGACCTTATTAACCATGTCAATGAATCGTTTCAAAATGCCGCGCCATTCGATAATTCCCACTCCAGTACGCGCCGCACTAAATTGACTACCGCAATGACGGAGCCGCTGCCGAATTTCGCAGATGCAAAGAAGTATCCAGGACAATATGTTTCGCCGGACCTCGATCGCCTCGTATGCGGTCCAGTAAAATTTGCGCGGCCGTTGTTCCGAGTTGATATCCCGATTGCGCCACGGACGACAGCGCAGGATCGGTCGTCTCGCCCAGATCAAGGTCATCGAAGCCCATCAGCGATATGTCGTTTGGGCACCGCAGACCGGCCTCGCGAATTGCCAGCAGCGCTCCAAGCGCAATCATGTCGTTGCTCGCGAAGATTGCAGTCGGCCGAGGTATAAGTCGCAGCAGAACAAGAGTCTTCAGGTATCCGCCTCGCTTGTCGAAGGTCGTCTCCTGGACATACTCGGGAAGCAGAGGTAACTTCACTTCTCGCATAGCTCGCTTGAAGCCGCTAAGTCGCTCCTTCGCGTTGGTGAGATGAAGAGGGCCTGTGATCGTGGCTAACGTTGTATGTCCCAGCTGAAGCAAACAGCGGGTTGCGCT
>DATNKA010000458.1:0-2747 GCA_035603655.1 Candidatus Acidiferrales bacterium
TTGAATCTGTGGGTTGAACGCGGTTCATAGCGGCAGCGGGTGGATCGTTGGGGGACGATCCATCCGCCGCCACTTGTTGTCGCGCCCACCGCAAGATTCCAAAAAACTCCCACTTTCTGTCGCCCCGTCTCAGGATGCAGAAACTATCCAGAAACGAACTGCTGGAGATCTGGCGCGTGCGGAATTCAGCAGCACCATACTTCCCCCAAGGCGACTTGAACGAAGCCGCGCGCGCGGCAGACGCTTTCGCGTGTATAGACACAAGCGTCCGGAACTACCCACTTGAAGAACCGATGACGCCGGAGGTGAGATGACGCAGATGGTTCCCAGAAGTATATCGATGAGTATCAATAACTGGATTCTGACCAAAGTCCCGTCTGGCAAGGGTCTTGAGACCAAAATCGATTCAATTCCCATAGCTCCCCGCGTCCTTGAGAGTCCATTCAGAGAATTACTTCCGGATTACAAGTCGTCCGCCATCTCGGCGATTTGGCTGTGTCCGCTCCGGTTCCTGCCAAGCACTCGAAGTCATCGCCGAGCTGGGTGAATTCCTGAACGCGGTTCTCATAATTGTTCCAGCCATCAGGCTTGCTTTCTAGGGCGGAGGGCATCAGGGTTTAATCGCGCATTTCGCGACTTCCAACGAGCGAGATGGAGGCAGCTGCCGGGATCATCCATGGGCAGTGAATGTAGTCCACAATTTGCTCGATTTCTTGCCCGATCACCCTCATACGAATGACCGAGTATGAGGTCCATGTGTCAGCCCCGCGTTGGAGAACAATGAGCACCGGTTCCCCATCCACCTCGCCCAGCGCGAGTTTCCAGGGCCACGGCCAGCGGTCGTAGTTGAAGAAGTAGGGTGCGTCGGCAAACTTCCCTGCAAACCTATCGAGAACGTTGAGCCGGGCGTCGGCGCTGATCAATTCGCGCACTCCGTCCCAGTCGCGTCGATTGAAGCGATCCACATAAAGTTGCATGATTTGTGCCAGCTCGGGATCCGCACTTCGAATTGAAGGCGATGAAGCCGGAGACGAAGCTAATTTCGTCCGGCCGCGGTTGAGCGCGGCCTTAACGCCACCAACGGTGGAATCGACAAGTTCTGCAATCTCCTCCAGCGAGTAATCAAATACGTCCTTCAGAAGAATGCATGCGCGTTCCTTCGGAGGCAGGGATGCGACCAGGTGTTCCACTGCTTTGCCGATCCCCAGTGTGGCTGGTTCGGCCGGTGAGACTGATTCGGACATGGCAGCGGCCGCCTCGGCTTCGTCCCGCACTCCCTTTCGTCGCAGGAAATCGATGCAGCGATTGTGAGCAATCCTAAACAGCCACGGCTTCAGGGGACGGCTATCATCGTACTTGTCCAGCTTCCGATAGGCTTCGATCAAGGCCTCCTGCACGACGTCTTCGCCGTCCGTGATCGAACCCGTCATGCGCGCACAGTAGCGGTGCAGGCTCGGCCGAAGCGTGGTCACCGTCTCAAGGAAAGCCAGATAGCGCGCCTCGACCCGACCAGAGCCATCCAGATACTGTTGGCTATCCACGCTGTTCATCACGCTTCCATTGACCTCCGCTGCACGTCTATAGCTGGGATTTGCTGACCATGTAGGCCGGCCTTACTGAGGCCGATTGTGGCGACTGGGCTCAGCGCTTTCCGGTGCGCAGATCATCGCAGCGTCCGGCTTCAAGTCGCGGCCATTGAGCGATGGGACGTCCGCCCGGCCAGACTGGTTCCCAAGTCGGCGAGCCGCTGCTGGACCGCGTGTAGGTGCACTGTTGCGGCCAGCCGGAGGGCGACTCCTCCCACTTCTCCTGCCGCCCGTAGACCGTCAAATCGAGTAGGTGATAGTTGTTATCCATCACCTCGACACCTCGCGCAGTGGTCCAGTAAGTCTCGAAGACCTTGGATCCTTGTCGGAGGTAGCACACGATGTGCATCCTGCCTACTCGGCGTCCAACCAACAAGGTCTCGAGCGAGCCTAGAGCCGAGTACCAGGGCATCTCCCAGCCCATAAAGTCGCAATAGCGGGCGCTCTCTTCGTACGGCCCCTGGCAGAACGCGGCGAAGGTGGCGTCGCGAGAGTGAAGATAAGACAGCTCGCGGACCTGCGTAGTAACCCAGGTGCATCCTTCGCACTGCTCCGGCGCCGGGTGTCCCGTATGCCACATGAAATAGTACGCGATGAGCTGTCGACGTCGCTCGAACACGTCGAGAAGCTTCACCGCACCACGCGGGCCAATCAGTGTGATGGCGGGATCCACCTCTACCATCGGTAGCCGTCGGCGAGCGGCTGCGATGGCGTCGCCTTCGTGGGTGTGAGCCTTCTCTCGAACCCGCAATGCGTCCAACTGCGCATCGAAGGTAGTTCGGTCGACTTCCTCAGGGGCTCCAACTTGTTTTCGCATGACGTCTGTCATCATTCACTCCAGTTACGTATGCAGCGGCCAGGTCCAGGCGACGAGGTAATCGCCGGTTCAGCTCGCTTTCGCCTCTTCCTCGCGCCTGCGGATAGCAGCTCCTTGAGGGTCGGTTATGATATCGACCCACTTCGGGTGAGGTGAGGCTTCGGCGTCGTAGTTGTCATGCCAGTTCCACCACTTGTACGGCGGACTCTGAGGGTAGCCCTCGGGCGAGTCCTCCCAAGTCTCCTGGCGGCCGAGTGGTGTGATGTCGAGGTAGCTCCAGACGGTCCCCATAGCCTCGTCAGCGCGATTGTTGATGAAGTATGTACGGAAGATCTTGTCACTGT
>DATNKA010000459.1:0-2309 GCA_035603655.1 Candidatus Acidiferrales bacterium
CGGAGAGTACGTCACCGCCAACGCGAAGCAATTCCCGGACGGCATGCGGTTTGTGGCTCATCATATTTTGAAAGATGGCCTGACCGTCGGCCTGTGGACGGCGCCGTTCGAGGTAAGCAGCCGCGCTTGGGTTTACGAACATCACAAAGATTGGTTGGTCCACAATGCCGAGGGCCAGCCGATTCCCCTAGAGGATGTGTGGAAGCAGAACGTCGATACGCTTTACGCGCTGGATACGACACATCCTGGAGCGCAGCAATACTTGCGCCAGACCTACAGGACGTTGGTTCGGGAATGGGGAATTCGCTTCATTAAGTTGGACTTCATGGATACGACGGCGATTGAAGGCTATTACCACCGCCCAAATACCACAGCACTCGAGGCCCAGCGTATCGGTCTGCAGGTGATCCGCGACACCGTCGGCGACGAGGTGATTCTGGACAAGGACGGAAGTCCCATGCTCAATCCGGTCGGGATCGTGGACACGGGCCGCGTTTCCGCAGACACGGGACACAGTTTTCTTAGGTCGAAGACCGCCGCCCCCGGCATCGCAGCACGCTTCTACATGAACGGTAACTTCTTCATCAATGATCCGGACGCTTTCAACGTCACCGATACCTATCTGGTGGAGCATTCGGGCGAGCGTTCCTCACATTCACTGGCGACTGCGCAGACTTCAATCGCACTTTCCGCGATCGCCGGGGGTATGTACGAAATTGGCGATGACCTACTAGTGCTTAACAGTGAGAAGGATCGACTTGCATTGGTGGAAAACCGGGACTTGCTCAATATGGCCAGAGCCGGCCGAGCTTCTACGCCCGTAGATCTGATGACTTATGAGCCGGAAGATGGACAACCGAGTGTTTTCTTGCTCCGGCAAACCCCGCGGCAGAGCGTCTTGACGGTTTTCAACTGGACAGACCAGCCGCGCTCGCGCTCCTTGAGCCTCAAAGACCTCGGGGTTCCTGCCAGCTCTACGATGGTGGCGACCGGGATCATGAATTCAAGTTCCAACTTTACACTCGCAGGCGACGCGATCCGGCTGGAGAATCAGACGCCGCAATCGGCGGTAGTAATCAAGCTGGTGGACAACGCTGTGGCCAAGGCTGCCCCAACGGTCACGGCGCGAGTCCCTTCGCAGTCGAAGGTTGGGGAGGCGATGGCCTTCTCGGCTCAGGCCGACCCTGACGGCGTACCGGCACTCAGTTATCACTGGGACTTCGGCGACGGGACGATCTCGCGAGGACCCAAGGTTTTTCATTGCTACACCAGAGCAGCCGATTTCACAGTTCGGCTTATGGTGGAAGGCCCGGACAACACGCCCTATGAACAGAGCTTTTCGATTGGAGTAACGGGCGAATTGAAGCCGATTTCCGACCTCCGCGCGAACCGGCGTTTTGAGCAGTCAGCCGACAAGTGATGTACGGTCTAAGAAAATGATCTTACGCGGATTCCTAACCTGATTTATCTCGCGCACGAAGAAGTTCGTGGTGCTTGAGGAGGAATAAATGCGAGATCCAGATGTCATATATGCAACTCTTGTCGGGTTTATCCTGGCGCTGGCGCAGGCAGTCGCCGGACAAGCCGGAACCACTTACTATGTGGCGACCAGTGGCAACGATGCCAACCCTGGCACAATCAGGGCGCCTTGGCTCACCATCCAGCATGCGGCAAATACGGTCAAGCCAGGTGCCACAGTGTTCGTCTCCGGCGGAATTTACCACGAGTCCGTGAACTTTCCGACGTCTGGTAAGGCATTGGCGCCGATTACATTCCAAAGCTATCCCGGACAGACTGCGGTGATCGACGGAACGGGCGTGAGTTGCTGCGGTTCATCCGCCACACAAGGTCTGATCAACATAATGGGAAGCGTGAGTTACATCACTATTAGCGGATTTGAGATCCGCAACTACACCACCAGCAAAGCCGCAGATACTCCGGCTGGCGTCTGGATCACGGGCTCAGGCGCTGGAATCCAGATTCTGAACAATCTGGTGCACCACATCACGACCAAGTCGGAAAAAAACGGCAACGCCTTCGGCATCGCTGTTTATGGCACGTCGAAAACTCCCGTCACGCACTTGATCATCAGTGGTAACGAGGTGTACGACAACAGGACAGGGAACAGCGAAACCCTGACCCTGGATGGAAACGTGACCCATTTTAAAGTCACCAATAACCTGGTTCACGACAATGACAACATCGGCATTGACGCGATTGGATACGAAGGCGTCGGTCCCATCGGCTACGACGAGGCGATGTATGGAGAAATCAGCGGTAACACGGTCTATAACATCAGCGGGATCACA
>DATNKA010000460.1:0-10182 GCA_035603655.1 Candidatus Acidiferrales bacterium
GCATCAAGTGTCAGCCACAGCCCCAGCGGTGCCACATAAATCCGCGACCGGAAAGAGTCGCGCGGAGTAACAATGACCACACTGCCTTGCACTGTGAGGTTGCCGCCGAATGTCACCCAGCCGAACTCGGGGTGATCAACGATATAGGTAGCAGTATTCCAAGCGTGCCCGAACACGTTCGGACCGTTATCGCCGGTAAGCGGATCGGGTTGAAGCATGTCAGGGAACGAATGGAATGCTGCCGCGTCAAACCCGTCCTGGTCGATGTCGGTAAGTGCTCCCATCGTCCCACCATAGCCGACTCGCAAAAGATAGAAATCCTCAGGATGTTCACGGTATTCGGCCAGCAGGGGGATTGCATTCAGTCCCGAACCGTAGTGGTGCAATTGTCGCTCTAGCCTGCGATCCTTGGCTGCGAAGATAAAATCCCAGTATCGACGGGCGCTTCCGTTGTAGCCCCAATGGGGGATCGTCGGATCGTACCCGAGAATTGCGTCGAGCGTTACCGCGGCCTTTTCAGAGTAGCCAAAATATTTAGTCCAGGCATAGACTTCCTCCTGCCCAGTGGAATCCCACGGCATTTCGCTGCCGAAGGGGTAAGCTTCCTTTTTCCAGCGATCGGCCCGCTCCCGCATCTTGCCTTCTAAAGCGTCGGCCTGTGCATTCATCCCTTCGGTTTTGAGATCAGCCAAAATCTGCACGAATATGGTGCCTTCCATCTGACCGAACACCGCCAGGCCTTTTGCATAACTGGCCATCGCCATTGAGGTCTCGTAGGCATGATTGAGATACCAATCCCAAGGATGGCTCGTGACCAAGCCCTGGTGATTGCGAGCCAGCCGGTAGAGCACCCAGTAAGCCGCAGCTACGTGTGGATAGTCGTAAGACCGGTCGACAGCTTCCGACGCCTTCTGGTTCCAGCTCGTCCAAGTTTTCCAGTCCATACTGCTGTCGTAGTAGTTGGGAATCACTTGGTCGGGCTGGTAATAGAAGAGACTCTTTCGTACGCCATAGCGGTGAGGTCCGTCTTTGGTTTGCAGGCCACCCCACAGCACCCCGTCGACGAACTGCTGGAGTTTATCGAGCTCCTCTTTGTTGGGTTGGATAAACTCCTTCATGATCGCAGCCAGCCAGGAACCCGCGCCACCCTCGTCGCTCAACCCCGCTATCCACACGCGGCTGTCCTGGAGCACGACGCGGTTGGCCTCACGGTCGTAAGTGATCACGGAAGGAGCACGGTGAAACGGGTCGTTCGAATCGACAAACCACTGGCGAGTCGTGAGAAAGTGTCCCAAGTCCGTAATGGCCTGGGTGGCCGGCTTGATCACGAAATACTGGATGGTCTGTACTGTTCCGTCGCGGTAGGTAACCGTTAAACGCGAACGTCCCCACGTCTTTCCGCGTAATGTGTACGCCTTCCAATTCTTGCGGTCGGAGGAATCTTCTCGAACCTCGATCGACGCCGGCGGTTCAACTTTCAACGACGTAACAGGCCTGCCGTATTTGAGGAACAGGCGCGCCTCGATATCCTGGGGCAGCACGTATCCTGGCACGCCAACGGTGACTGGTCGCCCATTGTCGGCCAGCGTGGTCTCTATATGCCGGATCGAGTCGGAGACCAAGAACTTCAAACCGTAGGTCTTAGACTCACCGGGCGCAAGGGTAAGGCTTGTAGGGGTATTCCAGGGCTGCGCGTTCTTCCATTCATTCTCGGCATACGCCTGACTGTGAACCATCCATTCGTAAAACCCCTCGAAGGTGATGCCTCGTGGCGTGGGATCAGTAAATAGGGGCGCCGCACCCCAAGAGCCCGGCCTGTCCAGAATCGGGTTATAAGCCTCGAAGGGAGTTCTGCCCTCGGGAACGACCAATAGCGCGGGACCGTGGCCATTCAATCGGGTTACTTGTAGATAGCCAGCGTCCTCGCCGATGTAAGGATCGTAAAATGAACACTTCGCATGAGCCTGCTCGAGCGAGCGGTTGTTGAGCACATTGTTGAAGATCATGGGGATGCCCAACGCCCCGACCTGAACCGTATTCGTCGATTTGTTGGTCAATCGAAAACGCAAGACCAGCCTGCCTTCCTCCACAGCCCAGGTTCTGACGATCTCGAGCGGAATGTCGGCAGGCAGTGTGGCCGCAAGGTCGGCACTGGCCAAGATATGCGCCGATGGAGGCAACGGTCGTAGTGCCGCGCGCACTGTGGCCGTTGAATAGTTTGTCCAATTTGCTGAGTCTGCTAAGCGCAAGCGGAGGGTGAGATCGCCGAGATGAAAGTACCCGTTCTGCGAACGTTGAGGCAGGAGATCTCCGGGTGCGAAGTCAAAGCCGTCGCCACCTTTCGGTTTGAGAGCGGCGATGGTCTGGGAGGAACGCACCAGGCTTAATGTGAAGTCGGGAGTATCGTAGTCCTCGATTCCCTGGTTGATCATTGGTCCTGGGGTCGGGGATGACCTGGTGCCGGTTTCTTGCCCTAGAGTGCCTGTCGACAAGCACAGAATAAAAGCCAAGATTGAAGAGGAACTCCCGAGCACAAGGCAAGTAGGTTTCATTTTGTATTTCCGCAGATTAGGAGTTCGTCAGCCTGGGAGCAGATTTTGCGACGGCTGAAAAGTCTTCATCGCCATGGCCTTCGGCAATGGCCTCCCGGAAGATAGAAAGCGCGGCGGCCGCGGTTCGCAACGGAATTCCTCTGGCAGAAGCAGTCCCGATAGCGTAAGCGAGATCCTTTGCCATCCACCGCAAGCCAAAATTTGGGGTGAAGTCGTTAGCCGCCACTCGGTCGGCCACCCTCTTCACGATTCCACTGCCGGGCGCACCCCCGGTGAGGATTGACACGGCCTTATCGCGATCAAGACCCCCGGCATCGATCAGGGACAGGGCTTCTGCAAAAGATGCGGCCTGCACTCCGCAGACGAAGTTGTTAACCAGTTTCATGAGAGCGCCGCTCCCGCTCGGGCCGAGATGGATCGCATCGCGACCGAGTACCGAAAACACAGGTCGTGCCGCGTCGAGCGCATCTCTAGACCCTCCGACTAGAAAAAGGAGTTCTCCGGACGCGGCATGGGGCTTGGTACCGGTGACCGGCGCGTCCAGGAATTCGCAGCCAAGTTCAGCTGCCGCGGTCTCAAGCTCTTTAATCCAACCGAGGCTCAGCGTACTGGATTCGATTAAGACCGAACTCGGGGACACTCCGGCCAACGCCCCTTCCGCGCCGAGCCACACTTGCCGGGAGGCGACATCGTCCGCCACCATGCTGAGAATGATCTGCGCGTGTGACGCAGCCTCGCGTGGCGACTCAGCCACAAACGCACCGTTAGCGGCGAAAGGAATGCTCTTGGCGCGATTCCGGTTGTAAACCGTGAGCGGAAAGTTTGCCGAGAGCAGACGCTGGGCCATGCCCGAGCCCATGATACCCAGTCCTAGGATTGCAACATTTGGTTTTGCCATAAATAAATTATCCCAGCGCAATCACGTTAATAAGTGGTGGCTTCGCATTGTGTATGCGAACGGGGTTTCGCAGAGGGCGTCCGTAGCCTTCGACGGCAATCTGCATAACATCCCCCTGCTGCAAACGAATACCGTTGCTGAAACTGAGGCAGTCCGTTCCGAAGAAGTGTACGTGGATGTCTCCCCGGCGGCGGTGAGTTTCGTATTTGAAATGATGGTGCTCGATGTTCCGCAGGCTATGGCACATTTCGGATTCACCGCTGCGGAAAGTATTGGTCCAATGGACGTTTCCTTCCCGTTCGATGGTCACGTCAACAGGCACGGATTGGAATTCTGGATCAACCACAAGTTCGGGTCCGAGCGCACAGGTGCGGAGTTTGGAGCCGGCGAGATTAAGATAGTTTTTCTTTTCAAATTGATGATCCGAGAATTCGTTCCCTACAGCCATTCCGATTCGATAAGGCCGGCCATCTGGAGCAACGAGGTAGATGCCGGCGATCTCAGCTTCCTCTCCGCCATCTTCGGCATAAGACGGAACGTCGAGCGGTTCTCCATGGGCGCGTAAGGCACAACCTGTGCCCTTATAGAACCATTCCGGAGGTATCCCGATGCAGCCGTCCGCAGGCCGTCCATCTTCGACACCCCACTGGAACATCTTCATGCTGTCTGTCAGCTTCTCCGAGGCGATTTCGTGCATGGACTGCCGATTTCGGGCGCTACCGAGATGGGTTAATCCGGTGCCGGAAATCAGGCAACGGGCAGCCTCGTCAGGATGGTCAATGGCGGGAAGTATTTGCCAATCCGATCGGCCGCAATAGATCGAGTCGTAGTCAAGAGTGTCTTGTCTGGCCCTCTGTCGTGTGATGTCGCTGAGTTTCATGCCTGTGGCGACAGCAAGATGAGCCAGTTCGTAGATCGAAGAGCAGGTGTCCAACAAGCGGAGGTTTGGCTCCTCGACCAGCGCCACCCGCCGGAGATTGCCTTTCTTGATTTGGATCAGTCGGGTCATCAGTGACTTCTCGTCCTTGAAGAATTATTCGAGTACCTCGAATCGATCAAGTCCGGCCTCGTTGACGCTCAGTCCGAGACCCGGAACGTGGTCGTCGAGATCTAGGTTGCCGCCCTCTGCCTTGGGTTCGCCCTGGAAGATGTACCAGAACAGTTCGTTGCCCACTTCCACATCGACTACGGGAAAATATTCCGCCATCGGAGAATTCAAACTGGCCATGACAACGTGATAATTGTGCATCTGGCCAGCGTGAGGAATTACCGGGACGGAATAAGCCTCCGCCATGGCCGCGATTTTGCGGGCCTGCGTGATCCCGCCCACACGGTTGGTATCGAACTGGATGTAGTCAAGCGCGCGAGCTTGCAGAAGATCGCGGAAGCCGTAAAGCGTGAATTCGTGTTCGCCGCCTGCGATCGGAATTCGTCCGTAGGATTTCAACTCGACATAACCGTGAACGTCATCGGGGATCACCGGCTCTTCCAGCCATCGAAGACGAAAGGGCTCCAGTAGCGGCAGCATCCGCTTGGCGTAATCGAGAGTCCAGCCCATGTAAGCATCGGCCATGATGTCGATTCCGTCGCCGACGCTGTCCCGAACGGTGCGAACCAGTTCGAGATTGCGCTCGATGCCGCGAGCTCCGTCAGCAGGTCCCCATCCGAAGCGAAGCTTCATGGCCTGATAGCCTTCGTCTTTGTAGCTCTTCGCTTCCCGCGCCAGTTCGCTCAGTTCCACGCTGTACAGCCGGGAGGCATAAACCGGAATGCGTGTTTTCGTTCGGCCTCCCAGCAGGCGGTACACGGGCTGCTTGGCCGATTTGCCAAGAATGTCCCACAATGCGATATCGACGGCGCTGATCGCCACCATGCCGATTCCCTTGCGCCCAAACGCCATCGTCTTGCGATACATGTGCTGCCACAGCCGTTCGATATCCCACGGGTCCTGGCCGATCAAGAGAGGTTCGAGATAGAAATCGATCACCTGTTTCGTTACTTGAGGAGCGAGCGCTGCGTTGCCCAGCCCTACCAGGCCATCGTTGGTAAATACTTCGACCACCAGCCAGGAGTGAAAGGTAAACGTTCGCATTGAGGCCTCCGGCAGTTGCAGGAGATCGGTTGGATTGGTGCAAAAGTGAGGAGGCAGAGGAACGGTCTTTCCCATCCAGCGCACGACGCGAGTGCGGATTTCGGTTATTCGCATTGAGCTCCCCCTCAGCTAAATTTGCTTTCCAGGGACAAAGGCCGCACTACGGGAATAGCAGCCAGAATAATCAGGAATGCAGCAACATGAAGCATCCCCGCCAGGCCGAACACCAGGCTGTAACCGAAGCCATGGTCCAGTAGGTAGCCGGCTATTTCTCCAAAGACAATTCCACCCATCGCTCCCCCGAACCCAACTAATCCGGCTACCGAACCGACAATATTGTGCGGAAAAAGATCCGTGGGTAGAACCATGACCAGCGTCGACCACGACTGCTGCCCGAAATACGCCAGACAGAAGAGCGAGATGGCCCAGGAAACTCGAACGTGCGGAATGAGAATGACAAGAGGCATCATTGCGGCGCTGAAGCCGAGGGCTAGTTTCCGCGCCGCATCGAGTGAGAATTGTCGGCGAACCAGATAGCTGGAAAAGCCCCCACCCAGCAGACACCCCACTCCGGCCGCGGCGCTCGGCATCCAAGCAAATGTGCCCACCGCTCGAATGTCAAAGCCGCGAGCGTCGTAGAGATACTTGGGGAGCCAGAACAGATAGAAAAACCAAGCCGCATCGCTAAGGAATTTGGCAGCCACAAGTCCCCAGGTTTCGCGGAGGCTCAGCAATCGGGTCCACTGAAACACTCCCCCAGGCTGGGCGGGAGGAGCCTTGTGAATCTTGTTAATCCGATGCGCAATCTCTTTGGGCGGGCGATAGGACCAGTTCCACCATGCGGCCCAGAGCAAACCGAGTCCACCTGTCAGAACGAAGATCCAGCGCCAGTTCGTGTAGCCCAGAACCGTGGCGATCAAGGGAGGAGCAAGGACTGCTCCCACTGCCGTGCCCGCATTGATGATGCCCATGGCCATTGCGCGCTCTTTTGTCGGGAACCACTCCGCGACCGCCCGAGTAGCGGCGGGAAATCCACCGCCCTCGCCCACGCCCAGCAGAAACCTGCTTATTGCGAGCAGCATGAAATTGGTGGCAAGAGCATGACTGGCGCAGGCCAGCGACCAGAAAACCATAATCACGCTGAAACCACGATGGGTTCCCATGACGTCGACCAACTTGCCTCCTCCCGCGTACATCAGCGCGTAAGAAAATAAAAACGCAGACTGGAGGTCTGAGAACTGCGCGTTGGTCAGAGGAATGTCCTGGCTGATGGCTTTGATTGCAACCGGCAACGTCTGCCGGTCAAGATAGCTGACTGCGATCGCAGCACTGACCAGAATGGCGATTCGCCACCGCAAATTTCTCCCCTCCACGGCAAAATTGGTTCCAGCCGAGCGAACGACAAAGATTATACGCAGAAAATGGTAAACGTTTTCTGGATTTGCCCACTTCCATTACAATGGCCGGTTCGAGGTAAGTGAACGATATGAATCAGCAATGGAATCGTCGGGATGTATTGAAGGGATTGGTCTCCGCCTCCACGGCGTTAGTCATTGCGCGCGGGCAGGGAACTGCCCAGGAAATCGCGTCCATCCAGCCAGTGGAGATACAGATCTCCTCGGTCAGTGCTCATACCTTCCGCTTGAGCGTGTATCCCTTGAACAACCGAACGGATAAATCGATACCTTTTGACGGATCTCTGGTGCAAGAGTCTTGGGGTGCTCCCGTGGCCAGGCTGCGCGCCGAGACTGGCCGCGAGTTTGTCCTGGGAGGTTTCCGGCTGAAGATTTCATTCCATCCGGTCAGCATCACAGTTACCAGTGAACTCGGAGCGGTTATACAGCAGTTCGTTTGGGACGAGAACACCGGCGTCTTGTCTTTTCTGACCGGGAGCGCACCACTATTTGGTCTAGGCGAGGGTGGGCCACAATTCGACCGCCGCGGCTCTACGGACGCGATGCGCAGCGGACAAGGCGGTTACAAACTCCGCACTTACGGTGGTCGTGTGCCAATTCCCTGGATCATCGGAGCCTCCGGGTGGGCGATATTTTTTCATCAACCCTTCGGCACTTTTGACCTCAACGGAGCTCAAGCTAAATTTCAACCTGCAAGTCGAAGCGCCGCGCTCCCGCTCGATCTGTTTTTCGTTGCCTCGCCCGATCCCGCTACGATTATGGCCGAATATGCGCGCATTACCGGCCATGCCGAGATGCCTCCCCTGTGGAGTTTTGGTTACCAGCAGTCGCACCGCACACTTGCCAGTCGAGAAGAGGTTCTCGCCGAGGCCAAGACCTTCCGTGAAAAAAAATTGCCTTGCGACGCATTGATCTATCTGGGAACGGGTTTCTGTCCCTCGGGCTGGAATACCGAAAATGGATCGTTTGTATGGAATTCTCGAGTCTTTCCTGATCCCAAGCAAATGCTGGACGAGTTGCATAAAGATAACTTTCGTGCCGTGATGCACGTGGTGATTCTTTCCGACCGACTTCACGGTACGGTTCACGATCCGTGCAGCGTTTCTCGCTTTGATGAAGAAGAAGCCAGCTGCCACTGGGATGCTCACCGCAAAGACTTCGCTCAGGGAGTGGACGGCTGGTGGCCGGATGAAGGTGATCCACTTGATAGCAGGTCGCGGCTGGTCAGGAATCGAATGTACTGGGAAGGGCCCCAACTGGACCGGCCGCGTGAGCGTCCTTATGCTCTGCATCGTAACGCTTACGCTGGCATGCAGCGGTATGCTTCTTTCCTTTGGTCGGGGGATGTGTACTCGACATGGGAGACCCTGAAGACCCACGTTCCCATTGCTTTGAATACGGCTCTTAGCGGCATTCCATATTGGGGTACTGATATCGGAGGGTTTGTTCCGACCCCGGAGTTCACTGCGGAGTTGTATGTTCGTTGGTTTCAGTTCGGTGCCTTCTGTCCTCTGTTCCGCAGTCATGGCCGTGCCTGGAAATTACGGCTTCCCTGGGGTTGGAACACGGGAGATCCGGGTCCGGTAGAAATCAACAATTACAACGGCGCTGCGATTCCTGACGCGAGCCAACTGCACGACGCGCGCGTCGAGCCGATCTGCCGAAAATATCTGGAGCTGCGTTACCGCATGTTGCCCTATCTCTACAGTGCGGTGCACGAATGCGCCACCAAGGGCATGCCTATCATGCGCGCCCTGTGGTTACATTTTCCCGACGATCCGAAGGCCGTCGAGTGTGGAGACGAGTATTTGTGGGGAAGGAGCGTGCTGGTTGCTCCAGTGGTCGAAAAGGGAGCAACGACTCGACGAGTCTACCTTCCGCGCTCGAATTGGTACGACTTTTGGAGCGGCGAACGCCTTGCGGGCGGCCGCGAGATCAGCCGGCCGGTCAATCTTGAGACGATGCCGCTTTTTGTGCGCGAGGGATCGATTCTACCGCTTGGTCCGGTGAAGCAATTTAGCGCCGAGAAAGTCGATGAGCCGCTCGCCATTTCGATTTACCCAGGAGCCGATGCTTCGTTCCTGCTTTACGAGGACGACGGCACTTCATTCGACTATCGTAAGGGAGAGTGGATGGGAACCCAGATGGCTTGGGACGACACGCGCAAAATACTCGGCCTGAGGTTAGCTCCGGGCTCGCGCATGTCGTCGCCGAAATCGAGAGCCATCAAAGTACAGTTGGCGGAGGTCACGCGCAACATTACATTTGACGGAAAGCCGGTCGAGGTCTCGTTCTAGTTTCATGGGTCGTCCTGCGATGCGTGACTGCGCGCAGCCACAGGACCAGCATCCCGCCGGCCAGCAAGTTGACCAGCAGATAAACAAAACCGGACGTGAAAGAGCCGGTATGGGTCACAAGGTAGCCCACGACGAAGGGACCGGTAAATCCACCCAGATTTCCCAGCGAATTGATCAGGCCGATTGAAGCCGCCGCTGCCGACTCGCCGAGCAGACTCGTGGGAAGAGCCCAAAAACAGGGTTGATAGGAGTAAACACACGCGGCGAAAATCGCGAAGCATCCGAACTGGGTCCAAAAGTGATTCCCGGAGACCACGGCAAACAACAGTGCGGCCGAGCCCGCGAGCAGAGAACCGGCGGCGTGCCAATGACGTTCCTGGGTGCGATCGGAATGCCAGCCATTTAGCAAGGTTGTCGCTAACGCGGCGATATACGGTACCGCCGCCAGCCATGTGACCACCCCGGTGGAGAAGCCCGAAGCTCTCTTCAGAATGGTGGGGAGCCAAATCGTGAAGCCGTAGATTCCTGTCGTACCAAGAAAGTAGATCAAGGTGAGCAGAATCACTTCTCGGTGCCGTAGCGCTTGCGCAATCGTATAGGACCTTGCCGCTCCTTTCTCCGCCTTTTCGCGATTCAGTTCGCTGGTAATCCATTCGCGTTCTTGCTGCGGCAGCCAGTTTGCCTGGCTCGGCCAATCCGTGAGATAGAAAAACGTAACCATCCCGAAAATAACGGCAGGAATCCCCTCCAGAATAAACAGCCAGCGCCACCCCTCTAGTCCATGCCAATGAACCCGCATGATCCGACCCGCCAGTGGCGATCCCAGGAGGTTCGAAAGAGGCTGGGCGGCGATGAATGAAGCGACCGCCGTCGCCCGGTCGCGCCGGCAGAACCAATGTGTCAGATAAACAACCACTCCAGGAAAGAA
>DATNKA010000461.1:0-2775 GCA_035603655.1 Candidatus Acidiferrales bacterium
AGAAAGCGCGGTAGGGCTGGAGCAGCCGACAAGACTGTGAATCTCGTGGGGTGTAAGTCCCGACACCATTAATTGCCTGGGATTTGGTGGCTAGCTGATCCGATGCATGCCGAGGCAACGAAGCATGTTCTGCTCGCACGACAAAGCCCTCGGCTACCCTGCGGCGATAAGTCCCAGGCGGTAGGAACGATCAGGGAAGTGAGCAAACCAAGGCCGGCTGCAGTCTCGAAAAGCGATCCGTCATGAATCCGTTTCGACAGAAACAATGCGGGAAGCCGACCCTGATTGCTCGGGGGAAAACGCCGTATCCCCGTGGGTGACCCCTCAGGTTACTACCGCAGTGGGTAAATACTTTCCCTTTTGTGCCGCAAGATGTAGTGTAAGGTTGGTTGTTTTCCCTTCCGATTGAGCTTCTTTATGGGCGTTAAGTATTGAAAATAGGGAACTAAGGTCGTCGTGGGAGCTCCCCGGACCGAACTTCAGATGGCAGTTGCCATGCTCTTTGATTGTAGTTCTGGGAGTCAGTCGTGCCCGGGGAGAAGCTGGAAGATGGAATCAGACCTGCGCCAGGTCGGGGTGAACGCACCGCAGGCACTAACTCCTGGTCACGAGTTCATCGAGAGTGTAAGCCCCAGCATGCGGAGCCTGGTCGCCGTGATGCTGGAGGTGGCGCAGAGCGAAGTGCCGGTGCTATTACTGGCTGAAAAGGGCGCGGGCAAGACGGCGACGGCTCAGCGCATTCACGAACTATCCCGGCGCACAGGACAGTGGTTTCGGGTGCTTTCTTGCATGACGATGGAGCCAGGCAGGGGTCAAGATTCAGCGGGCGAGACCACTTTGGTTGGTGAAGGTACGATTTTTCTGGAGGAATTGTCAGAGTTGAGCGCGCAGGGTCAATCGCGCTTACTCCAGGCCATGACCGAGGGAAGCACGAACGGCAGCCGAGCGCAACGGATTGCGCGGCTTATCTGCGGCAGCTCCTGCGACCTTGAAGCCGAGGTGAAGGCGGGAAGCTTTCGCGAGGATCTCTATTATCGGATCAGCGGCGTGTGTTTGCGGATTCCGCCCCTGCGTCAACGGCGGGAAGATATTCCGATCTTGATGGAACACTTTCTGTGGAAATTCGGGCGCGATTTTCAGCGTACGGTTCCAATCCTCAGCAAGGAGACTCATCGCTTATTTCAGGACTATTCTTGGCCGGGAAATGTGCGAGAGCTGGAAAACACAGCCAAGGCGATTGTAGCTTTGGGGGACGAGACTGTGGCCATGGGCGGCTTGCGCGCGATGCTAAGCCGGGCGAGCGCTGGCGTCAGCAATGGCCGGGTTTCTCTGAAAGAAGCGGCGCGTGCCGCTTCCCGTGAGACGGAGAAAGAGTTGATCCTGCGGGCGCTCACCCGTACTCATTGGAATCGACGGCGAGCGGCGCAGGATCTGCAAATCAGTTACAAAGCATTGCTTTACAAACTCAAACAGATGGGATGCTCGGAACAGAGGGCCTCCTGAGTTCTGAGACCAACGTTCCATGCTCCATAGGAGAGTGCATGAAGAAAGTGATTAAGCTTACCTGCCTGGCGGCGCTGTTAGGGTTCGCGGCCACCGGCATGTGGGCCCAGGACGCCACCAACCCTGCCGGCAATACGAAGGCGGCCAAAGAGACCGTACCGGAGGTTCAGGCGTCCTCTCCGGGCGTTCCATCGGACTATGTCATTGGGGCGGACGATACCTTGCGTATTTCGGTCTGGAAAGAGCCTGACATGAATGTCACTCTCCCCGTGCGCCCCGATGGCAAGATCTCAATACCGTTACTGGACGACGTTCAAGCGGCCGGCATGACCCCAATGCAGCTAGCCCTCTCAATTAAGGACCGGCTGAAGAAATACATTGCGGATCCACGCGTTACCGTGGTGGTGACGGCGATGAACAGTCAGCGCATTTATGTGTTGGGGGAAGTAACGCATACCGGGGCCATGCCCTTACTGCCCAACATGACCGTGCTGCAGGCGCTGTCAAGTGCCGGATTCACGCAATTCGCGAATCTCAAGGCGATCTATTTGCTGCGCGTGCAAGGCGGCAAGCAGACGAAAATAGCGTTTAACTACAAAGATGCGATCAAGGGGCGCGGCACCCAGCAAAATATTACACTTAGGCCTGGAGATACGATCGTTGTTCCCTAAGTTTGGCAAGGAGGTCGAAGAGAAACCGCGATGAGCAAAGGCCAAATTACGATGATTCTGACGCTGACCTTGCTGTCGGTCGGGTTGGCATGGGCGCAGAGCGACGAGAATCCGCCGCCCGCTCCTCCGCCAGCGCCGGCGTTTGGGCCGGAAAATTTGGCTCCCCAGGTGAGCGAGAATCCGCCTCTGTCCGCAATCGATCAGCCCGGGCTGGAGCCCCACGCCGCACCCGAGAGCTTCTTTTTGCCGGGACTGCATTTCAGTGAGTCTGTCGATTCCAACGTGGCCAACACGGTGGGCGGGTCGTCGACCAGTTCGGTAACGCGGGGTTTGGGAAGCCTGACCTTACAAAAGCTCTGGAAAAACTACGATGTAGCCATGGATTACATCGGTGGCGCGGCCTACTATGCTCACCAAGGCGTTGGGTTAGAGCAATTGCAGCAATTCGACATCGACAATCGAATCAACTGGAAGCGTGGACAGCTTGCAGTGCGGGACTCGTTCAGTTATCTGCCCGAAGGTACCTTCGGCTTCTCCGCCTACGGCGGGAGTGGAGCTTATAACATAGGTCTCGGCAGTCTGGGCGGCGGCATGCTGGCGG
>DATNKA010000462.1:0-2937 GCA_035603655.1 Candidatus Acidiferrales bacterium
CCGACAATAATGTAGCCGGCGGTCTCCATAAAGACGACCTCAAACAGTGTTAGACAGTTGCTGGCACTGTCATAGGCCGGGCCGACGAGGAAGAATCCCCTGCCACCCACGAAGCCCCACTGGCCGCTTCCGACCAAAAAGTGACTGAGAGTCGGAATACCACCGAGGTTAGTAGGTGCGGCATTGATCGCGACGGCGCCGAATTGAAATGCATATCCGACTGCGTAATACGCGAGGAAGGCAAACACGTACGCCGCGAAATTGAGCATCATCAGGTGGGCGGCATTCTTTTTGCGAACCAGTCCGC
Source organism: Candidatus Acidiferrales bacterium (assembly GCA_035603655.1). GTDB lineage: Bacteria > Acidobacteriota > Terriglobia > Terriglobales > Acidobacteriaceae > Sulfotelmatobacter. The sequence continues at coordinate 308 of DATNKA010000462.1, forward strand.
AAGTGAGCAGGGCGAAACCCGCCTGCATGAACAGGACCAGGTAGCCGGTATTCAAAGTCCAGGCGAAATTGGTAGCGACGCGAACATGGCCCACGGTGTCGGCAAGCTTTATTGCCAGCGGCTCCTTCGCCGCCTGAGCCTGATAATCGTCGAATGCCTTCTTGTTCGCCGCGTAGTCCGGAGCCGACTGGTCTGTGGGCTCGGGGACGACGAAGGGATTACCCGCGCCATCCACAGCGGTAGTTTTGTCGCCCGTGGCCACGCCCGACGGATCTGGTTTAGGCCCATCGTCGGCAAAACAGGGCGCGGATAGCCCCCCGAACAATCCGGCGGCTAGAACGATTGTGGTAGCAGCCGACACTAACGACAGGCGCAGGGAGTGCCCGTCGACTCGCTTTATCATCTTTGCTTGCTCCTGTTTTTAAGGCGTGGGTAAGTCTTTCGTGGTCGCGCGCGCACTAGAAAAGCGCCGGCAATGCCGATGCGACCGCACTTCATAATCTTGGAGGGAAGGGCTAACCAAAAAGTGAGCCGACTTCGGCGAGCGCCATGGCGTTCGATCGCAGTCCTCTCCCTAATCCGCAGACGATAAAGGCCAAAATCAACTGAGTCCAATTCAAATTTCTTATAGGGCCCATCAGACTATCCAATAGCGCCGGCTGGAATACAGGGTCCCACCTCCGCCCTACAGAATTCTTTCGTGGGCGTAGCCGGCGGCGAGCAGCGCGGTCAGCAATTCGGCAATGTGAGCTGGTCCTCGAGTTTCCATCGTGATGTCAATCGCCGTATCGCCCAGGTTCACCCCGTGATAGGCGCGGTCATAAGCGGTTTCAACGATGTTGGCCCGAAGATCTGCCAGAATTCCCGTGAGCCGGTGTAAAGCTCCAGGATAATCCGGCAAATGTACGCGTAGGCGGACCAGCCTGCCATCCTTAACCAAGCCGCGCTCAATGATTCGCGAGAGCAGTGTCACGTCGATATTGCCTCCGCACACCAGGACCGCAACTTTCTTACCCTCCAGCGGCAGCTTATGATTGAGCAGCGCCGCAATAGACGCCGCACCCGCACCTTCCGCCAGAGTCTTCTCCTTTTCTAGAAGCAGCAGTATGGCATTGGCAATTTCTTCTTCTTCGACGGTAACAATGTCGTCTACGTATTTGCGAACCAGCGGAAACGTCCTTTCCCCGGCACGCCGCACCGCAATTCCGTCGGCAATCGTGGCGGCAGACTTAAGCGTTACCGGGGCTCCATGGGCCATCGCGGCTTTCATGGAAGGTATCTTGCTCGGCTGCACTCCAAAGACTCGCACAGCCGGATTCATTTCCTTGACCGCGCAGGCGATGCCACCGATCAGGCCACCGCCCCCGATGGGCGCAACGATGGCCTCAATATCCGGTTGCTGTTCCAGAATTTCCAATCCCAGTGTGCCCTGCCCGGCAATCACCGCGTCGTCGTCGAAAGCGTGGATCAACGTCAAATGGTATTGCTGGCTTTGCTCGATGGCCTTCTCATACGCTTCGTCGTAGTTGGTGCCGTGAAGGACTACCTCCGCTCCGTAGGCGCGGGTGGCAGATACTTTGGTGAGCGGTGTGGGCAAGGGCATGTAAATGAGCGCCCGAATGCCATGCCGCCCAGCATGATAGGCAACTCCTTGCGCATGATTGCCAGCAGACGCGGCAATCACTCCTTGCGCCCTTTCTTCGGCGGTGAGCGTGAGCAACTTATTCAGGGCGCCGCGCTCTTTGAAGGCTCCGGTTCGCTGCTGATTGTCGAGTTTGAGGAAGATTTCGCTTTTGGTGAGTGTTGAAAAAGCCTCCGAGTGGGTGCAGGGAGAGATGCGAATGGCTCCCCGTATCCGGCCCATCGCCCTCTGAATATCCTGGATCCCTATCATTACGCTCGCGCTGTTATCTTAAATCCTTGGCAGCAACACCGGCAGTCACAATTACGAGGCGATTGGTTCGACAGCAGAAATCTGGGGAGCGGATCTTACGGCCGAAGACCTGAGATAGGTGTCGACCGCAGCGGCTGCTTTTCGGCCTTCGGCAATCGCCCAAACTACCAGCGATTGGCCACGCCGCATATCTCCAGCCGCAAAAACTCCGGGCACCGAGGACATATAGTTGCGATCTGTCGCCACGTTGCCGCGCTGATCGAGTGCCACGCCCAATTGTTCAATCATTCCATTCCGAACCGGACCGAGGAAGCCCATCGCGATGAGTACCAAGTCTGCGTCGATCGTGAAATCGCTACCCGGAATCGGCTCGAATTTCGGCGCGGGACCAACGCGCACGGCGTGCAATCGCTTGACGCTTCCTACCTCGCCGCTGAATTTCGTGGTAGCAATGCTCCAGTCGCGAATGCCGCCTTCCTCGTGCGCCCCTTCGATGCGTAGTTGCATCGGCCACATGGGCCAGGGAGTGAGCGGCGATCGCTCGTCTGGTGGCTTTGGCATGATCTCGAACTGGTGTACCGAGACCGGCTTTTGGCGATGACAGGTTCCCAGGCAGTCTGCGCCGGTATCGCCGCCTCCGATGATAATCACTCGCTTGCCGGTGGCCAGAATTTCCGTCTCCGCGTCGACCGCATCCCCTAGACAGCGACGGTTCTGCTGCGGCAGGTACTCCATG
>DATNKA010000463.1:0-3036 GCA_035603655.1 Candidatus Acidiferrales bacterium
GCGCAACTGGCCCGGAGCAGTGCTATCATGGCTTCCCATTGGGGTGTGGCTCGGTCCATGGGGAGCTAATAAGAACGCCGGCCAAGTTCGCTTGTTCCACTTTGAAGGATGCCAGCCGCTCTATGGCAAAAGTTCCCCGGCTAGTTCCTTAGCGGCTGCACGGGCTCCGATTACCGATCTACTTGTCTGGGATGTCGGAGAACAAGAATAGGTCACGCACCTAACTGGAGGGAACAATGGCCTCCCTTGCGCACGGTGCCCCGCAGTCGAGCACGCCAACTTGTCCGATCTGTGGGTCTGCCGACACCAATCTGGCGGGCGTGGGCCCGATGAAGATCATCCCCGCCAGCAACTATTCTCTTCTCAAGGCTCTGTCGACAGGCGAGTTCGACGAATACACCTGTCCTGCACGACACAAGAGACCCGATCTGACGCCAACCGTAATGGTTGACCTGCTCGACGGAACAGCCATGCTGTCGTGGGGAACACTGGCCGCCGCCTGCAAGGACGTGCAGAACGAGTTTTTGCACGTAGTCGAGGCCAGCGGGCGGCAGGTCGCACTCTTCGACTCGCTCGACAGCATGCGAATGGCGCTGACCAAGCGCGCCACGGCCATGATTGAGGAAGTGCTCGCTGCCAGCGGAGAACTGAAAAAGCAATCCCCCGAATCACGGAAGAAGCTGTTGGACAAGTTCCCTTCCAGCTACTTTGCGATTTCTGCGCTGGTGATGACGGTTCCTCTGCCCGCACTGAACATCCAATTCCCGCCGGGCCAGAGCATGGAGAATGTGCTCCAGTCCGTCGTCTCTGTGCAGGTAATGGTATGGATCGCGCTATGCGCTTCCTGGTCGAGCGAACCTGAGTCAGGCCGCACGCTCGAGGGCGAGTTTGCACGCGTGCTCGATCCGCAGGCGCTAATTCACGCAGCCGGGGACGAATTCCTGCGCGTGACAGATCAAATTCAAAAGGAAAACTGGACGCCGATGGGACACTTTTGCGTAGAGGCGATTCGCGCCTCCATCTGCCATTGGCGTCAGAGGGACAATCCGCATCTGCGCGAATGGGCAGACCTTTTCGTAAAGCAGGAGGTCACTCGCACCATCGCGGCGCAAGAGTGTCCTCCCCATCTAATTGCGATGGAGGTCTCCGCCGAGCGCGCCAGGAATACGATTCCGTACGAGGCCCTGTTCGATGCTTGCGCGCGCCTGTTGGCGGAGCTGGGTGTTGGTTGTCTGGAAGCCATCGACGCGATAGGCAAGAAACTGAATTACCGCAATCTCGGCGCACAACTAGTCTCGAGCGTGCAACCGATTCAGGAAGAAGGTACCGAGGAAAAGAAGGTCCCAGTGGATGAGCTCGTTCGGATCCTCGGAGAGGTGGGGCAAAAGCGGGAGCCAGATTCGATCTGGCTCGCAGCCGAGAAGATGATCACTTTACTTGAGGAGGGAACCACGCCGGAATCGCTGACGCGCATGACCGACGGACTCGTCGCGGTCCTCGGCAACGATCCGGAAATCCACGGGCGAGGCGAACAGTGGCTCTGCTCGCAGTTGTTAAAACACCGTTTTGTAAGAGCAGCGCTCGAGCGCATTGGCGAGCAGCCGCAATCCTGGGAAGCTGCTCTGCCCCCAGAGTTGCGCGCGCGTCTTTCCAACGAGCGCTCAAATGCCTTGCGTGCCGCGGGCCGGGGGGCGGAGGCGATCGCTGCCGCCGAAGCGGTGCAGTCCATCCTCAACGAAGCCGGTCTTGAAGCCTCACCGGAGGCGCGGCTGAACCTTGGCATTCTCTGTCAGGAGCACGGGCGCCAGCAGGAAGCACTCGCGATTTTTTCTGAACTGCTCGCAAGTGCCGACCGCGACGGGCGGCTGCGTGCGCTGCAGAGTATCGCGACTACTTATATTTCGCTGGGGCGCTTCTCCGAAGCGCTGCCTCACCTGGAAGAGGCCGCTTCGTTGGCCCGAGGCCCGCTGCGAGGCAGCCGGACCAAAGTGCTGGTTTCACTTGCCGCCCTCCAATCGGTTACGGGCCATCCCGCCGAAGCGCTAGCCACATTGCGAGGTCTGTCACCGGAGGACTGCGACGAAGTCTCGGTCCTCGGACCGTGGGCTTCGGCTTGGATCAACCTCTCGCAAAAAGAAGGCCTGCTCCAGCCGTCGGATCGAAAAAAGATGAGCGAGATGGTGGGCGTTCTCGCCAAAGCACGGAAGCGCACTTCCGAAGCGGGCGATTGGCAGATGCACCTGCACGTCGTGCGAATTCTTGCCGTACTCGCCGATCTCTCCAATACCAACCGGCAGGAGGTGTTTTGGCAACTTCTGGACACCGGTGCGCGCGAGTTCGAAGGCTCTCCGGACCCCATGGCCCTGCTCGCGCTCGCTAGACATCACTGGGCCGCAGACGACCGCGCCAAGGCCAAGTCTTTGATGATGGAGCTGCCCGATGCCGTAGCGGCACGCTTCGGGCCGGAGCAGGACTCGACCCTGAAGATCGATTCTCTGCACTCGCTGCGCCGATACTTCGACCACATTGGCGGATTGGCCATTCGATCGGGTCCACTCGAGGATGTGCGGTTCGTTGCGGAGGCGCAACGCGATTTGTTCGGCCGGATCAGGGCAGCACAGGCAGGAGCCGGCAGAGAATACGGCGGGCTGCTGGTGGCTCCGGATGCCGCAATGGTGGCTCAGATCGGCGGACCTGCCGCAGTGCTGGAATGGCTTGACACTATCGACGGCGTTGTCGGACTGGCTACGTTCATCGGTGCAGACGGAGAAGTAAGTACGACGGACTTGGGGGATCCTGGCGTCGATCTCGATATCCTGGCTGAGCGAGTAAGACAGCGACTCTCGGTCTGGCACGAGGACCGCAAGGGAGATCCCTTCGATCTGCCGGAATGGCGCACCTTCACCGAGTGGCTGCACCAGACGCTTGACGGGCACCTTGCGGATGGCGGGCATTTGGTGGTGCTGGAGCATCCCGAGGTCTGGGGACTGGAGTGGCACGTCGCGGCAGCGCCTCGGTGGCGAACATCCTACCCTC
>DATNKA010000464.1:0-10314 GCA_035603655.1 Candidatus Acidiferrales bacterium
ATACACGCCGATCCAGAACACATGATTCATCACATAGTCGGTGTTCGGCAAACTTCCAATCACGCGATACTCGCGGCCCTCATATGCAGGTTGACGAGCCAGGTTCCCTCCAAACAAGAGCCGGGTACCGATCTTCTTCGCCTCGAGCGCGCGCGTCAACTCAAGCCGACTGATGGGTGCGTCCTTCCGGATGCCGATGGGAAAGCCGAACCAGCTTGGATCCGCACCATAGGTCGCTTCCGGTAGAAGCAGAAGGTCCTCTAGAGGCTCGAGTTTGCTTCGCAGATAGGCAAAATTCGCTTTGCGGCGAGCAATGAACTCGGGCAGTTTCGTGAGCTGCGACGCTCCCAGAGCAGCCTGCATATCGGTGGCCTTCAGGTTGTACCCGATGTGAGAATAGGTGAACTTGTGATCGTAGCCGCAGGGCAGCGATCCCAGTTGCCATTCAAAACGCTTGCCGCAGGTGTTGTCCTTGCCTGGTTCGCACCAGCAGTCGCGACCCCAATCGCGAAAAGATTCAATCAGTACCTGTAGATTCGGCTTATCGGTGAGGACAGCTCCGCCTTCTCCGGTTGTGATGTGGTGCGCAGGATAAAAGCTTAAAGTGGCGATATCGCCAAATGTGCCGACCTTGCGTCCTTTATAAGTGGAACCGAGGGCATCGCAGCAGTCTTCGATCAGCCAAAGATTATGCTTTTGTGCGAAGGCACAGACCGGGTCGAGATCGAAGACGTTTCCCAGGGTATGAGCGAGAAACACGGCCCGTGTACGGTCGCTGCGCGCCGCTTCAAGTTGGCGCACATCAATCTCATACCCCGGTACCGTGACGTCGACAAAGACCGGCACCAGACGATTCTGGAAAATCGGGTTCACCGTCGTCGGAAAACCCGCGGCGACGGTAATGACCTCATCGCCTGGCCTCAACCGTCGATCACCAAGTTTCGGCGAAGTCAGAGCGCTGAGAGCAACAAGATTGGCCGATGAGCCCGAGTTAACCAGCGACGCGGAACGTACGCCGACAAACCGTGCCAGATTCCGTTCGAAGGTTTCCGCGAATCGGCCGGTTGTAAACCACCCGTCGAGAGCCGAATCGACAACCGCGCTGATATCAGCACCGTCGATCACTTTGCCGGCAACGGGAACAGGTGAAACTCCGGGAATAAAATCTCCCGCGGGCGAGGATTCCAGGAAATACTGCGCGGCCAGGTCGAGAATCCGCTTGCGAAGCTGAGCCGGGGCATCCGTCATGGATCGGTGGGGGTATCCAAATTGTACCATTCAAGCTGCTGGAGAGGCGTTTGATGGCCCCGTGAATAGCTTATGATGAGGATGATTTTGCCGCATGGTCCTTAACCTCGTCGGCCGCGAAGGACCCGGTCTCGCGTCTGCGCGCGCGTTGCTTACGGACATCGACTAGGAGAGCAAATGAAGGCAGTCATTCTTGCGGGCGGCTTTGGAACGCGTCTCAGTGAGGAGACAATCATCCGGCCTAAACCGATGGTCGAGATCGGCGGGCGGCCGATCCTTTGGCACATCCTCAAGCTGTATTCACATCATGGGATCAACGATTTCATCATCTGCTGCGGATACAAGGGATACATGATTAAGGAGTACTTTGCTAACTATCTCCTTCATATGTCCGATGTGACCTTTGACATGCAGAAGCGTTCTATGGAAGTTCACCAGAGTGTCGCAGAACCCTGGAAGGTGACGTTGGTCGATACCGGAGAGCAGACCGGCACCGGGGGACGGCTGAAAAAAATAGCTCGCTATATCGAGGGCGAAGACCCCTTCTGCATGACCTACGGAGATGGCGTGAGCGACATCGATATCTCAGCGAGCATCGCTTTCCACAAGCAGCACGGGGGTCGGGTGACAATCGCGGCGGTGCAGCCGTTAGCGCGATTCGGCGCATTGGGGATGGATGGAACGGCCATCACTTCGTTTCAGGAAAAGCCACAGGGGGAAGGCGGATGGATCAATGGGGGTTTTTTTGTGCTGTCACCGAAAGTGCTGGATGAAATCCACAACGATGCGTGGCTGTTTGAGCGCGAGCCCATGAACAGCCTCACCGCGCAACGCCAGGTGCATGCATTTCTGCACCACGGATTCTGGCAGGCGATGGATACTCTACGCGATAAACAACGGCTGGAGGAGTTGTGGGCCGACGGGAGGGCACCCTGGAAGACGTGGTGAAAACCTGGCAGGGGTGTCGGGTTTTTCTATCCGGTCACACCGGCTTCAAGGGCAGTTGGCTCGCACTCCGCTAAGTAGGCTGGGCGCGCAGGTTCGAGGGTACTCTCTCGATCCCTGCACCCGAACCCAACTTATTCAACCTGGCATGCGTCGACACCGTCGTTGAAGATCTTCGCGGCGATGTCCGTGATTACGCCAAGCTCGCGGCTTCGATGATGGATTTTGCGCCGGAAGTCGCCTTCCATCTGGCGGCGCAGCCGATCGTTCGGCGATCCTATGCCGACCCGGTCGGCTCCTGTGCAACCAACCTCATGGGTACAGTGCATCTTCTGGAGGCGTTCCGAAAAACACCAAGGGTGCGCGCAGTGAAGTGCGTTACCACAGACAGGTGCTACCAGAATCAGGGATGGATCTGGCCGTATCGTGAGATCGATCCGCCAGGCGGACACTGCCAAGCAAATTTCGCAGTACGAGGCAGTACGAGAATGTGTGCGCTCGATAGTGACCTAACGAGGAACGCAGTAGCAGACGCAGTCGAATCCGTCTGCGTAGTAGGTGCGCAGAGTAAACCGAGAATCGGGGAGTAGCTCATTCAACCGCAGAGGGATGCTCCACAAGTGATCTGGGGCGTGATAGAGGCAAACCGCCATTTTCGGGCGATGGCGGGCAATCGTTTTGCGACCGCCCTCCAGCGCATCCGGTTCGCTTCCCTCAATGTCGAATTTGATGTAAGTAGGCGCGAGACCGTCGAGTGCCTCGTCAAGCGTGATTGACTCAATTTCGCACGTTCCAGTTGAAGAGACGCGAGATCCGACGCCATCGCCGGCGACAAAACGAAGGGTCTCGCGCCGCGCACTGGTGGCATAGGGTTGTAGCACGATTCGCTGGTCGCCACTGGCTGCCGATTTTAGTGCCGCGAAATTCTTCGGATCCGGTTCGAATGCAATAATGCGATCAAAGCGATCGCCGGTGACCCTGCGAAACGCCGCGATCGTATCGCCGTCATAGGCGCCACAGTCAACAAAAACTTCATTCTGGCTGAGTTGAAAAAAATCTTCGGGAAAATAAGTGACTCCAGGATCGACCACCTGATTAGAAAAGTCCCCCATCCGAAGTTGCATCTGGCGTTCGAACTCCTGCTGTCCCGCCGCATCGAACAATGCTCGCGCGTGCCCGATTTCCTCCTCATATTGGGGATAGTAATCCGGACGCTCCCAAAGCAAATGCGGTAATAAAAGATCGCCGTACTCAGGTAACAGAGCAGTGAAGGGTACGACGTTCCGAGCCCCCAGAAACCGAAGGTGGTTGATAAGTTCCTTCGTTCCCTCCGTGCGGCTCGGATTCCAGATCGAAACGACAAACGTGGCGTCGGGGTAACGCTCGATAGCCGCCTTCGGCGACTCGACCGGAACGCCTTCTACGACCCTGCCCCACAGCGAAGGATTGCTGTCGCAGACCAATACAGGATGGATCACTCTAGCGATGCGCCGGCCCAGATTGCCGGCGCCGAAACTCACGATCGGAGCAGAAACAGTCATTGAACCTCGAAAGTTTTCTCGGATGGGGGGCCAGTTTGGCGGCTTCATTTCAACGGAACCGGCCACCTGTGCATTATTGCAAAATTCAAAGTTTCCTTCCAAGCGCTCTTATAACAGTCGCTTTGATCCAGCCAAGATCCACCATCTCCGTCTCTACCGCTACTGATGAAACACCTGTAGATCGCAAAAGCTCAGTCACCGATTTTACAGTGTATCTGTTGATATGTTCATGAATGTCGACTCGGATGGTTTTGTCCCCATTGGCGAGTCGGGTTATGACATCGTCGCTCACCTCAAGAGGAACTTCGATGTAAAGGTAGCCTGAGTGTTTGAGAAAAGATGCGGCTTTTCTGGTCAGAACTAGTGGATGACAAACATGCTCCAGCACGTGAGCGAGTTGGACGTAGGAGTAGGAATCCAGTTCCGATTCGTCTCGGATCCTTATGACTCCCTCCGCGGGCGCGATATCAGAAATGTCAAAAACATATTTCTCTCCCCGTAGGTTTGGCAGGAACTTTCCATCCGCTCCACCGTAGTCAAGCATCGAGAAGTTGCATTCGTGGTTGCATTTGCCTGTCAACCAGCGAGTGAGGCCAACTGTACGGGCCTGAATCTCCTGAGTGCAACTGCCAGGCTGGGACGCTATCGCCGCATATTCCGGTTCGTACCGAATTCTCTCCCGGTTATAGGAATCAGAGCGGTAATCGGTATAGAGTCTTCCAATTGCCTCGTCCGGAAAGGGCAGCTTTGTCTGGATAAACGAGCAGGAGGTGCAGATCTCGATCTCGACAAGGACGGATTTTCCATAGATTTTCTGAAAGCTCTTCGAGAATAATCCGACTCTCCGCAGAAAGCGCTTCACGGGATGCCCAGTGGGGGCAAGGCTATATTCAAGGTTCAGCACTCGTTTCAGAAAGAATGGGGCGACCTCGCCGATGAACCCGAGATCCCTCATTGTCTGTGCTCCGCAGTTTCTGCACTCGCCCACGATTTCTCCTCGCGCGATTCAAACCTCCTAGTTTACCGGAGACGCCTTCTCCGTCATGGGAGTTTATTTGACGGACGCTCTGAGATACTTAGTTGTATCGGTCGCTGAAGCTGACAGGAGAGGCAAGTACGCTCCGCTTGCACTGGGCGGCGCGGTTAGGCGGCGGATGCAGGCTATAATTCCGTAGAGTGTGGTTGGCCGCTGAATCCGACTGCCCGACCCGAGACCGAATTCCAAACTTACGAGACCTCCGAGTGAATTCCTTTGAAGTCCCTCTACATAAAGTCCTGGCTGCCGCTGACGCGACGTATATTCAAATCCACCTGTTGCCTGTGAGGATACTGTACCTCCCGTCGGGGTTGGAGTTTCGGCTCGGGAGGGCACCGAATGTCTGAAGGTTTGCCGGAAGTGGCGCCTCTCCGAATGAATGTATCTGGTGTCGCACATGCCCGCCGATGGATACGAAGAGTGCTTGGGGTTGATCGGGCAATAGGATTCACGGTTCTCGCTAGATTCTGGTCCAGCGCGGCTGGCCTTGTCACGGTTGCTCTGATCGCACGGTTCCTTTCTCCCGCGGAACAAGGATATTACTACACATTTGGCAGCCTGGTGGCTCTGCAGATCGTTTTTGAGCTGGGTTTTTCCTTTGTAATTCTGCAACTGGCGAGTCACGAAAGAGCCGAGCTGTCGATCTCGAGTGATTATGAAATCAGCGGAGCCCCCATTGCCCATGCCAGGCTGGCGTCCGTCATTCAGAAGTCGGTTCGCTGGTATTCGCTGGCGGCAGTCATTATGGCCGGGGCATTGCTTCCTGCTGGCTTTTATTTTTTTTCGAACCATCAGCATGCGGGACAACCTGTCTCTTGGCAGCTGCCCTGGTGTTTTGCCGTGTTAATGGCAGCACTCAACTTCCAACTCGACCCGTTCCTGTCTTTTCTTGAAGGCTGCGGATATGTTCCGGAAGTGGCGCGTCTCCGCTTCGTCCAGTCCCTAATCGGTAGCCTGCTGGCTTGGACCGCTCTGATCGAGCATCACGGTCTTTTTGCGCCATCAATGATGCTCTTCGGAATGGCCTCGGTCTCACTTGTGTGGCTGACCGGGAAACACAAATTGTTGCGCGGACTATTAGGGCACCACGCCGGAACACATCGCATCCGGTGGAGTCAGGAAGTCTGGCCATTTCAGTGGAGGATTGCCGTCAGCTGGCTCAGTGGCTACTTCCTGTTCTGGATCTTCAATCCGGTCCTGTTTGCCTTTCGTGGCCCGGTGGAAGCCGGCAGGATGGGAATGTCGCTCAGTCTGGCAAATGCGATTCAGGCCATTGCCGTTTCCTGGGTGAGTACCAAATCTGCGCCCTTTGGAACCCTGATCGCCCGCAAGCAATATCGACGGCTTGATCAAACATTCTTCCAGGCGCTCTGGCAATCCTTTGCCGTGTCCCTCGCAGGTGCTCTCCTAGCTTGGCTCGGATGTGTCTACATCAATTTGCGGCACTTCAGCTTTGCCCAGCGTTTACTTGGCCCCGTCTCCCTTGGGATTTTGCTACTTTATATGGTAGTAAATGTCGTGATCTCTGCGGAAGCCTATTATCTCCGCGCACACAAGCAGGAGGTATTCTTCGTCAATTCGGTTGTCGGCGCTATCGCTGTCACGGTCTGTACCTTCATCTTTGGACGGCGCTACGGCGCCCCGGGAATCGTGGTCAGCACATGCCTCCTCAACTGGGGCGGGTTGGTGTGGGCGACGTTCAAATTCCGAAAGTACCGAAGAATTTGGCATACCCCTCAGGCTCCGCCCCTATCCTGATGATGAACAGCACTGACCGTATGGCTTTGGTATGATGGATGTTCTACACACAAGTTTCAGCGGCAATGTCTGCAAGGACATGGGGCACACACTGGTTTTAGCTTTCCATTATGACTGCTACGGAACCACTTCTCACCGTTGCGATTCCCACATTTAATAGTGCACACTTTCTGCCGGATGCGATTCGGTCGATCATGCGCCAGGGCTTGGACGATTTCGAGATTCTGATCGTGGACAATGCATCTGAAGACAACACGGAAGAAGTCGTACGTGCGTTTGAGAACCCACATATTCGATACATTCGGAATCCCTCGAATCTTGGATCCAGTGAAAACGGAAACCGCTGCCTGGCAAATTCCCGAGGACGCTATATAAAGCTCTTCTGCGCCGATGATGTGTTGCTCGACGGTGTCTTGCGAAAGCAATTGAATATTCTAGAGACTCGCCCTGAAGTTGCTTTGGTCACCTGCAACTACCTCGCCACGGACAGTAATTTGAACATCGAAGGAGATGTCCGCCTCGCGTTCCCCGGGGCACAACCTGGACGCCGGGTGATCAATTTCTGCCTCAGCCGAATGACAAATTGTGTCGGCGGCCCATCCAATATCATGATTCGGCGTGCCGCCGCGGCCGGAGTTGCGTCGGACGGCACTTATCGTTTGCTTTCAGACTTGAAGTTCAACCTCCAGATCCTGGAACACGGCGCCTACGTGAATATCGATGAGCCAGGCTACCTCTACCGCAGGCACCCCCTCAGTGATTATGCAACCAATTGCCCTCCCGAGATCCATGTGCCCGAATATCTACGGCTGGTCGGCGAATTCAACTGGTGGAATCCGCTCAATTGTGCGTTGGCTTCGGTTCTTGGGGGCACTGAAGGCAGGCGCGTCGTCAGAGAGCACTGGCGGCAGGCGTGTGCGCCGGGACGCCTGGCAAGTTCTCTCGAGGCATCTGCCGATTTGGTATACAAGCGGTTGCTTCGTTTCTTCAATGAGCGCAAGGTCGTTCCAGCCTAGAGAGCGGAGCGGAAATAAAGGTGACGATGCCTTGGCAAGATCGCGATCTCGACAGCGCGAGAACGCTTCAGCAGTCAGTCCCAGGTCATCCATCAGAACTCCGCAGCCGGCGTTTGTCTTCTCATGGATTCTCCCAAATCGTTGCTCCTCCAACTCGGCCAAACCCCAGCGCCGGCTACGCTCTGTTCAAGACCTTTACGAGGGGCTGAGCCCCTTTATGGCGAATGAGCGGTTTAACAGCAATATCCTGTAGGTGGAACGCGAGACGCGTTCGTGAAAAAGATATACATCAACGGAAAGTTTTTTTGCCAGCGGGTTACCGGTACCCAGCGCTACGCCCGCGCATTGCTCAACCAGTTCGATCGGCTGCTTTCGTCGGAAAGTCGTTGGAACATTGACGTTGAGATTCTGGTCCCTCGGCGCGTGCAGCCGATGCCGCATTACACAAATCTTCAAGTACGAACCGTGGGCTGGATGTCTGGAACCAGGTGGGAGCAGATAGAACTCCCGCAGTACTGTCGTGGACATCTTTTGTTTACGCTCAGCGGCGGAGCTCCTATCCTGCATTCCCGAAACGTGGTCACAATCCACGACGCGGCCGTCGTTGCTTCGCCCGCAGGGTATTCGCCGGCGTATCGCCTGTGGCACGGGAGTTTATGCCGAAGGATGGCGCGGAAAGCGGAGCACATTTTTACGGTATCAAATTTCTCGAAGTCAGAGATTGTGAAATGGTACCGCGCGGCCCCGGAGAAGATTTCAGTTACATATCTTGGCAGCGATCATTTTTCCAGCCTAGAAGCCGATCCGTCAGCTCTGGCGCGGTTTGGTATCTCTGGAAAGTACGTGCTGGCAGCTGGCGTCCAGAACCCGAATAAGAATTTCGACCGCATCGTGCAAGCAGTTTGCCACCTTAATCCAAGCGGAACACCCTTGGTGATAGCAGGGGGGTGCGACAGCAACGTCTATCGCAAGGGAATGAGGCTGCCCGATGGGGTTCTGGCATTGGGATATGTGACCGATGCGGAACTGAAGGCTTTATATGAGAATGCGTCCTGCTTCGTCTTTCCGTCTCTGTACGAAGGTTTTGGTCTGCCACCATTGGAAGCCATGTCATCGGGATGCCCAGTCGTAGTTTCCCGTGCAGGTTCTCTGCCAGAACTCTTCGACGGTGTGGCATTCTTCTGTGACCCGTATGATCCCGGCGATATCGCGGCGGCGATTCGGCGGGCAGTCGAGTCTCCGCGCTCAGCCGCAGGCGATCTGAAGGCCTTCGCGAGAAAGTTCAGTTGGGCCATGTGTGCGGGTCAAACCCTTGAAGCTATTAAGGATTTCGCATAATGGCCTCTTCCTTAATACCTGCCTAAACTACAGTGACCGCCGCCGTGCTGCCGGCTGGAGTTTGTCGCAGTGAGCGGCGTGCCACTCACCACGACAGGTGCGTTGCGACCGATTCTCCAAATGTCACCGTCGCGCCTGCTGTGTGAATGCGCTGGGTAGGCTTCCACTTTGTCCACCCGGATTGGTGACTGTCACAGCCGTCATTTCCGCAGTGCCCGCCGGGCTTGTCGCTGTGATCTGCGTGCCACTCAGCACCGCCCTCATTGCCATCGAGTGGGCGATCGTCGTTCCTAGGCGATCCTGACGCGAAATTTCTTATGGAAAACTGACAGCAAATGAAAAACTCACTGAATTTAGTGAACACCTGTCTCAGGCGCGTTGACACGCGCCGATGCGAGCGATTGGTTCTAATCACGACAGTATCCGAACATTTTGAGTGTCAACGCATCCCCATCCGAAGGTTTCCATCATCGTAGGTAGCTATGGTCGTCGTGACGATTGCTATTCCCGCGCCACGATCTTCCAGATACTCGATCTTCCAAATAGAGGAGAGCCCAAATGTTGCAGCTCGCAGTGGCAGTCTCTCCCAGGCTTCTTTTCTTTTGGGAAGGCAGCATTGACGTGGCAGCAATGAAATTCGCCGCAATTACCGCTAGCGCTTCTCCACTCAATCCCATCGAGCGCCAAGAAACAACGGGCGAGGCGCGGAACGCGGTTAGGGAGTGGTGTTCGAATTGGCGAATGATGTTCTGCGGACACCGGTCCGTCTGCTCTCTTTGGCAGAAACCGAAGCGTCCACGACTACCGACCATTCAAATTTCCTCCTACTTTATCATTTTCGATTTCCCCGGAAAACGCATGTGCGGTCGGTCGCGTGAGTAACCAACCGCTGGTAACCCTTATCAGTCGGCTAACAGGGGCGAGTCAGACCGTTCGCTGGCGGCAATCCATCAATGGGGATAGCGCCGATGCGAAACAATCCCTATAATTCCTACCGGACTCGAATTCGCTTTCATTGGGAGAGCTCTTGAGTATTTTTAAAGTGCCGTCTTTCTGTGTGGCTATTGCGATCCTTGTAATGATCCCGCTATTGAGCGCACAGCAATCGACAGGCGTGCCGCAGGGACCGGTGTCTCCAAAATTGAGTGGCTTACCGCCGGGACCTGTGACCCCACAGATCGCTGCGGCTGTGATGTGCAATGGGGTCGACCGTCCTAGCTGGTGTAGCGGATCTGATATAGGGGCGTGGACGAATGCCGCGATTGCGATCGTTGGGTGTGGCGAAGTCTACATCCCCAAGGGAACGTATACGCAAGCTACCAGCATCGTCAAACCGCGTTGCGTGAAACTGTCAGGCGCATCTGGCTATGCAACCACTCTAAACTATACGGCCAAGACAGGATGCGAAGTGGTTATCGCTGACGGCTCGGGC
>DATNKA010000465.1:0-27232 GCA_035603655.1 Candidatus Acidiferrales bacterium
GGCTGCCGCTGGTCAAAATTACGAAAACCCGCTCGCCGGGCTGAACGAAGCGATACATTTTTCGACAAACGTTGACCTGATCAAAGCCGGCGTTGGTCCTGGAATCGGAGGCCAGTACCAGACCTTCCCGCGTCGCAATCCCCAAGCAATATGTCACTTTGCCCTCTGCTGTGAACCTACCGCATAATACACTGATTGCTCCTGCCGAATTTGTAATCCACGCCAGCAAGAAAATATGTAGGAGATGAACCAGATTCCGTGTTAGTTTCTGCATCTCATCCGCGCCTCGTCTGAGGAAACCTGAAATTCATGATGATTCGGCTTGGCTATGACATTCAATTCGAGACGGTTGGGGTAGTACCGATCGTGACTCTGCTCAACGTGCACCCGTCGCGAAGGAACGATTTACGAGAGCCCGACGAACTCCATACCGATCCACTGGTGAAAGTCGAGAACTACGAGGACGGTTTTGGCAATCATGGTTGCCGCCTGGTGGCTCCTCACGGGAAGATTCGATTCCAGAATTCGACGCTGATCGAAGATTCAGGAAAGCCCGACGTGGAGTGTCCCGACGCGGCGGAGGTTCCCATTGATCAGCTGCCCCTGAATGTTATGCCGTTCCTCATGAACAGCAGATATTGCGAAGTGGATCTGCTGTCCAACACGGCTGCGGAGCTTTTCTGGAACGCGCCGAGAGGATGGAACCGGGTTCAGGCGGTGTGTAATTGGGTGCATAGCAAGGTTACTTTCGGATACGAGTTTTCCAGTCCGATTCGCACAGCGCTGGGAGTGTATACCGAGCGCGTCGGGGTTTGCCGGGATTTTCAGCACCTTGCGATTACCTTCTGCCGCGCGCTGAATATTCCCGCTCGTTATGCAACTGGATATTTGGGCGACATAGGGGTGATCGTGGCCCCCAGCCCAATGGATTTCAGCGCCTGGTTTGAAGTTTATCTCGGCGATCGCTGGTGGACGTTCGACGCCAGACACAACGTGCGCCGTATCGGACGCGTATTGATGGCAACCGGACGCGATGCTACCGATTGCGCGATTACAACCTCATTCGGAAGAGCGAAGCTGATTAATTTCCAGGTCACCACCGACGAAGTGCCTTAGTTACGAAGCGCATTCGTGAGTGAAGAGAATGGTGACAAGCGCCTGGCATTATTTCGCCGCCCGCGCGTTAGCGATCCATTAGAAACTGAGGCTCAGCGACATCTGGATCTGCCGCGGGCTTCCGATGGTCTTATTCGTGATGCCCAAGCCGCTCGCAGTTGGGCAGACGTACAGTGATCCTGTGAAGTTCGGGTTGCACGGATTCGTTGTGGCTGGCGTACCTACGACGGGAAAGCCATTGAAGTTAATGTTCTGGCTGATGTCGTCGATTGGAATGTCGAAGCTCGCGGTGTTGGTCAGGTTGAAAACGTCGAAGCTGAACTTCAGGGAGGAACGCTCGGTGATCTGGGTGAGCTTCACCAGCGAGATGTCCGCGCGCCTCTGCCAGGATTGCCGGAAAATATTGCGCTGGCCATGGTCGATAAAGTTCGTCTCATACGGATCATTGGAAGGGACCGCGCCGTTCAGAGCGCCCGGACTTAACAGAGGCAGACTGAAGCAACTGGGGTTAAGTGCAGGAGACCCCGCGCCCGCGCCCGAAGCCCCAGTCAGCGCCTGACTGGGAGAGCAACCGGAAAGGGGAACGATTGGGTTCGTAATGCCATCGTTCACGCCGTAGAAGATGCTGCCGACTGCCCCGGAATAATCGACGACGCTGTAGGGTTGACCACTCTGGATGACGGTCAGCCCGGAAATCGCCCATCCGTCTGCAACCCTACCCTTAAACGAAGACGCCGGGAAAAATTTCGGCAGTTCGTACCGGTAGGTGAAATTCATCACGTGTTTGCGGTCGAAGTCGGAGAGGCCATAACCCGAGCGCAGGTTCAGAGGGTTGTTGCCGTTGTAGAACAGGCCCAACCCGCTTTGCTCGTCGGTGGCGTGAGAGTAGGTGTAGGAGAAGCCGACTTGCAGGCCGTGACTCATACGCTTTTCCACGTGAGTTTGAAGCGCATTGTAGGCGGAGATTCCGGCCGCGGTATAGGACTCCGACTCGGCGGAATAACCGATGTAGGGAACCCGGAGGTCGACATTTCCGCCTTCAAAAGTTTCCTGGTAGGGCTGTCCGTTTGGCAAGTTGATCGGCAAGCAACTTCCAAAAACGCTTGGATTACAGGTGGCCGGGCCGACCACGGAGTAGCCATAGGTGTAGTCCTGCTCAAACGGCGTGCCTGCCCGGATGGGACTGGTGGGCGAGGCTACCTGCGCCTGGTTGAAAGGCAAGGGAACGATTTCATGGCGGCCGAGATTTCCAACGTAGCCGATTTCGATGGCCAGGTCATTGCGCGGCTGCCACTGAATGTCGAGCGTCTGGTTGAGGGTGTAGGGAAGCTTGTTGGCACGATTGTAATCGGCAAACGAGAATAACTGCGCGCCATTCGAGATTGCCGTCGCGTTGGGTAGAACCAGATCCGCGGGATTGCCGGTCGGAGGTGGACCGAGCGTCGCGCCCCAGGGATTTTCAAATCCGCCCGGGCAATTCGTATAGGCAACGGCACAAACCTGCGAATTCACCCACGGCGGAGTCTGATTCACACCGAACGGACCGCCTGCAATCACGCCGGAGGCGAAACCCGGCGAGAGATAAGTGAAGAGCTCGCCGCGATCGTAGTACATGCCCCAGCCTGCGCGAACCACGACTTTGTCGTTGAACATCTTTGGGCTCCAGGCCAGGCCAATGCGCGGCGCCAAGCCCCATTGGCGTCCGGTGAGCGTCGAATCGCTCACCCCCTTCGAGGGGAAATTGGGGCTGTTCCCCGCGACGATGAAGCCGTTCGAAGCAATGGTGTCGGTCGTCGCGTCATAGCTGTAGCGGGACGGATCGAAATTGAAAATGCGTCCATTCTTTTCCGTCAGGCCTCCGTGATAGTCGAAGCGGAGACCGGCGCTGATGCTCAGGTTGGAACGCAGTTGAAACTTGTCCTGAAGATACGCACCCGATTCGTGCGACCGGTAGTAGCGGTTGGCATCGCCCTGCAGGAAATTCGTGGTAATGAATCCATCAGCGGTATAGCCGATGGGCGTGCCAGTGAGGAAATCGGCGAAATTCAAGAAGCCGATCATGCCCGTATTTGTTCTTTCATCGCGCGCGTTGAGTTGGGTATAGGAAAAACTTCCGCCGAAGGTCAGGGTGTGTTTGCCGAGGTTCCAAATCGCATTGGCGGAGGGCATCCAGCGATTCTGGAATATGCCGGTGAATGCGCCCTGGGAAGCTGCTGTCGAGCCGATGTTCAGGCCACCATTGAAAACGAAGTTTGTATTGGCGGGGGAATTATTTCCTAGATCATCGTCGATCGTGATTCCCGGGAACACAGTGGAACCAAACGCATTGATGCCCGCAGCTTGCGGAGTGAAGGGCTGGGCAATCGTACTGTAGACCTTCTCGCGAATGAACCCAAAGACCTCGGTGACACTAAAGTTCGGCTTGATCGATTGCGTGTTCGTAATGCTCGCAACCTGACTGCCAGCGTCCAGGTGCTGAGGGAAACCTTCGACGGAGGAATAGCCGAATGGCGCCGTGGTGGGGTCGTGCTGGTAGTAGTACTTCAACGACAGAGTATCTTTCGGAGTCGCCAGGTAATCGAGGTTCGCCACGGCCTGGTCGGAAATGAAGTAAGCCGGCTGGGTGAGGAAAACATTCTCCGGGAAGTTCACCGTCGGTGTGAAGTTAGGATTCGCCGATGGGAACAGAAACTGACCGTTCGGCAGCTTATAGTTCAACAAGCCGAGCGCGACGGGGTCCACCTGGCTGGCGACCAAACAAGAGGGCGGAACCGTTTGGGCGCACCCAGGCAGAAAATTCTGGTTAGCGACGTTTATTAGTGCCGCTGCGCTGCGGTCGTCGGTCAGCCCGAAAGGCGCGGCCGTCCGTGAAGTTCCAATTTCCAAATCGGAAACGTGAATGTGCTGATAGCTGGCAAATCCGAATAGCTTGTCTTTGATGAGGGGGCCGCCAATATTTCCGCCAGCCGTGTAACGGTGCAACTCAGGCACTTTCTCGTTGCTTGGAATGTTCTGGTCCTGATTGTAGAAATACGGGGCGGCATTCAGCCAATCGGTTCCGCGGTGAACGTAAGCGGTGCCGTGAATGGCGTTGGTGCCGGAGGCGGTGCTCATGTCGATATGGGCGCCGCTGGTGGAGCCCTGCTGCGCGTCGTACATGGAAGTGTTTACGCGGAACTCTTGAACTGTTTCCGGGGCGGGCGTCGGCAAAGCCTCTCCAATCGACAGATAGGGCGATGCCGTACTCTGAATGATTTCCGCAGTAGTACTGGAGGCGCCGGCGACGCCGGTATTGTTCACCACCCGCGCCGAAGCCACCTGGCTGGTGCTTTTGCCATTGAACAGATTGCTGGCATCGACCCCATTCAGAAGAAACGTGTTGCTGGTGTCGCGCTGGCCGTTGGCCCAGATGGGCTGATTCCCCAATCCGGCGTTTGCGCCGCTACCGTTTGGCAGTTCTGCGTTTACCCCCGGCGAAAGAATTGCGAGCCCGGTAAAACTCCCCGTAGGCAGCGGGATGGAATCGATCTGATCTTTCTCCAGAATGTAGCCATTGGTGGTGTCAACCGCGTTCATCAGGGGATCCGCCTGCACTTCGACGACGGTTCCTACCTGACCGACCGGCAGCGTGGCGTTGAAGGTGGCGGTGCGATCCGCCTGGACGGTGATCGAGGGCACCTTCTGCGTCTGAAAGCCTTCGTGAGTGAAAGTGATTGTGTAGGTGCCAATGGGGAGGTTCACGAAGTCGTAGGTGCCGTTGGCGTTGGTCTTCTGGCTGCGCGTGAGCGTTGTCTGATCGCCGACGATCGTGACCGTCGTTTCCGGCAAAACGCCGCCGTTCTTGTCACTGACGGTCCCGGTGATTCCTCCAAGCGTTTGCTGAGCGTTCGCGAACGGCTTAAAAGCGAACATCCACAGGGAACCCGTGGCGATGAGAACGACGAGTCCAATTCTGTTTATCATGAATGACCTCGCGCAGGTCTGTAAGCGAGCAAGTGCGAGACCGCTCGTTAGCGACCGGAAATTGCTGTTTTGATCAAATGACGTTCCCGGCAGAACCGGCTGTTCTGCACGCCCGCAAAATATCTGGATGACTTTACACGACTGTCGTCGGGAACGAAAGCGTTCCTCCAGTGAAAATTTCTTTGGCGCAGATTCGATATTTTTGTGAGGTGAATCTGGAATCGAAGGTCGGGAGGCTCGCCTTCAGCTTTCTGCTAACGCAGCTTTGCCGCGGCCGCGAATCCAGAACCACAATAGGCCCGCCGCCAAATATGCAAGATAGACGTAGGGCAACTTGCCATAGGGCCCTTCCGGCACCGGATAGAAATTCCCCACGAGCGCGAGCAGCATAGCGACGCCGGCGAGCCATGGAACGATCTGCGCTCCACGACGAAGAGCATGGTGGGTGCGCAGGTAGCGCGGCAACGCGATGCATACCAATGCGTAAGCTACGATAAAACCGTAGGTGGCCAGAGATCCGAGCCACCCGTAGACATCCAGACCGCTGGCGCCGCGGGCTGCCAGCACTGCAACGGGAAGCAGCGCAGCCATACCCGTGATGACTACCGCCCGGCCGGGAGTTCGATTTCGAACATGGGTGGTGCGCAGAGATCTGTGCGCAAGCCCGTCGTGCGCCATAAGGAGTAGGACCCGGGCTGCCGCCGTGATGCATGCTAGCGTTCCAGCAAACAGGCTGACGAGCGCGCCGATATCAATCAGCAGTCCCAGCACCGGGACGCCGCCGACTCGGGCGAGCAAATACATGGGAGCCTGGCTGGCACCTAAATCCTGGCCTGCGATGTGGAAACCTAATACTTCGGCATAGGCGCAGATCGTAAAGAAAGCGCCGGCGAGAACGGCACTTTGGATCACTGCGCGGGGAATCGTCTGCAAGGGATTGCCCGCCTCCGATCCCAGAGTAGTCGCGCTCTCAAAGCCGACAAAGCTGAACAATGCCAGCACCAGCCCGAGACGGAGTCCGCTGCCGGTCATGCCACGGAGATGCAATTGTTGCGCGTCCAGGTGCCAGCCGCGGCGCACCAGCAAAAGCGCTACTACAATCACGATCACCGTCACCGACGCGGCTTCGATCCATAACATAAGCCGCGCGGAGATCTTCACATCGCGATAAGCAATCCATATGGAAAGCCCGGTCACCAGTGTGGCCAGCAACACTGCAGAATAGACATGGCCGGTGGCGTCGCGCAGCAGCAAGTTGGCGTAATGGTAGAAGCCGCCGATGACGCTTGATCCGGTGGCGACGTATGCCAGCAACAGACTCCACGCGACCGTCGCACCCAGCCAGGGAGGTAGAGTCATCGAAGCGTAAGTGTAGAGAGAGCCCGGCGACGCGGAAAGGCGGGCGTAGCGGCTGATGCATAACGCGACAAGCAACACCGCTACTGTCGCCAATACATACGCGAGCCACGTGCCATTTCCGGCAAGCGCGCAAACCAGCGGTATGGTCGCTGCGGGTGTAGTGGTGGGGGCCATGGTGGAGACCGACTGCGCCAGGGTTTCCATGGGCGAGAGAATTCCCGGACGCAAGCCAAAGTCCGCGCTCGGGGAAAATTGTTTGGGCGTTCGGTCCATGCTGTTCCGGTTCTTGCTGTGATGATCCGCCTGTGACGGTCCGCTATAAAAGATCGGCAACAAAATCAGACTGGCGTCGGATTGTACAACACGATTCCAATTAAACAGCAGGCGAGTGCACTTCGCGGAGACGTCGCTCGAGGAATCGGCGCTCGCTTTCATTGGTGGCCAAAGCGAGTGCGCGCTGGTAGCTTTTGGCGGCTTCTTCCGGGGAACCGATTCGGCGCAACAGGTCGGCGCGGGTAGCATGCAGCAGGTGATAGTTTTCGAGATCACCGGCCGCGGCGAGGGCATCGACGATCGAGAGGGCGGGCCGAGGTTCGCCCGCCATCGCTACCGCGACCGCACGGTTTAACGACACGACGGGAGACGGCTGCAAGCGCTCGAGCAGATCGTAGAGGCGCACAATCTGTTGCCAATTCGTTTCCTCAGGTCGCGCGGCACGACAATGTTCAGCGGCGATGGCGGCTTGCAACCCATAAGGACCAGCGCCGCCGCGCAAGCCTTCCTCGACGAGCGGGAGTGCCTCGGCGATCTGTGGATGATTCCACCGGCTGCGATCTTGCTCTTCCAGAACAACAAGATCCCCGGCCGCATCGAGGCGGGCATCGCGCCGCGCGTCGTGCAGCAGCATGAGAGCGAGCAGAGCGGTTGTTTCCCGAGGCGGCTGCGGTCCCATCAACGACCTTACCAGGCGGTTCAAACGAATCGCTTCCGAGCACAGATCCGCCCTCAGCAGCGGCTCTCCGCGAGTTGGCGCATAACCTTCATTGAAGACAAGATAGATGGCGGTCAAGACCGCGTCGATCCGCGCAGGCATGTCACCGGTTTCGGGCACGATATACGGGATCCCGGCATCGCGAATCTTGCGTTTGGCGCGCACCAGACGCTGCGCCATGGTGGTCGAGGGTACGAGAAACGCCCGCGCAATCTCGTCCGTATCGAGACCACACAGGGTGCGGAGGGTAAGTGCTACCTGTGCATCCAAAGCCAGGGCGGGGTGGCAACAGGTAAAGATAAGCCGAAGGCGGTCGTCGGGAATTTCGTTGGTGTCGTAGTCCGGCTCAACCGAGGTGCGGACGAAGCCACTGGCAACGTAGGTTTCGAGTTTTTGATCTAGGCTTTCCCGGCGCCGGATTCGGTCGATCGCTTTGTGCCGTGCCGTCTGGATAATCCAGGCGCGTGGAAGCTCCGGGATGCCGGTGACCCGCCATTGATCTACGGCTGCGGTAAACGCTTCCTGAGCGGACTCTTCGGCGAGGTCGAAGTCACCGACCAGGCCAATCAGGACGGAGACGATCCGACCCCAATCGGAGCGGTACAAGGCCTCGACAGCCTGGGCAGCATCGAAAGACATACCTGATCTTAAATTTTTTCGTATGAGGTGTCGATTTGGGCCATCCTGGTTCGATTTACTGATAGAAGCGCGAGGAAGGACGGGAGGGAAGAAGTAGCACCACGTGGAACGCCCTTGAATCGCCGCGGAGGAACGAAAATGTTGCAGAATGCACCGATAATACCGTACATCCCGGTGAGCGATGTATCGCGGGCCCGGAAGTTCTATGAAGAAAAGCTCGGATTGAAACCCCAGCAAGAATACGCAGGCGGTGTGGTCTACGAATGTGGCAGGGGCTCCTCGGTCTTCATGTACCCCTCAGCCGGAGCAGGAACGTCAAGTGCCAGTACTGCTTTCTGGAGCGTCAATGATGTTGTAGCGGAAGTCGCCGCCCTGAAGGCTAGAGGCGTCGTATTCGAGGAATACGATACGCCGGGGTTCAAGACCGTGAACAGCATTGCGACCGGAGGTGGAGCGAAGACCGCCTGGTTCAAAGACAGTGAAGGAAATATTTTGGCAATCAGTCAAAGAATTTCCGCTTAACGCTGCCCGCTAACCTAAGGAGACTTAGAAATGAAATATATGCTACTGATTTACGCCGATGAGCAGGCTTTGACTGAGTCCGAGCGGCAGAACTGTTACGGCGAGTCGACCCAACTCGCGCACGATCTCAAGTCGAAGGGACAGTTTCTTTCGACGTCCCCACTACAGCCCGTGTCGACGGCGACCAGCGTCCAGGTGCGGGACGGCAAACGTTTCGTCACCGACGGTCCATTCGCGGAAACGCGCGAACAGCTTGGTGGATTTTTCATGGTTGAAGCCAGGAATCTCGATGAGGTGATCGATATTGCCGGGCGAATCCCAGGCGCCCGCAAAGGTACGGTCGAGATTCGCCCGGTGGTCGAAATCCCGAATCTGCCCACTAACTAGTGGTGGCGGCCGAGGCTTCGCAAGACCGACGCCTCACAAGTTAGGTATTAGCACATGTATTCATCTTGCATCCGCGCTTGAAACCAGCACCGCCATTTCTAACAGATGGTTAATGTTATGTAAGAAAAGAGAGAGCAAATAAATGGCTCGAATCCTTCCACCTAAGTCTTGAATCAAACTTTGACTAACTGGACTTCCAGGGTTGGAGCGGAAGTTAGGGTTCGATTCCAATTCCATGGGAAAGGCCGCCAGGCGCGGTCTTTGGGACAAATGCCACTTCCCAGCCTGACTTTACTGATGCAAGTCAAGGCGCGCTGGATAGGCGACGCGAAACAAGCCGGGTGCGGATGGGCGACACGGCAGCGCTGCAACATGGGGTCTAGATATTTTCGTTTTTGACCCAAGGGGACGATATGGCAAAAAGAATGGTTCTGATGTTGGGGGTGACGGTGGTCCTGCTCGGGGGCCTAGGGTTTATGAAGTTCAAGCAGGTTGAGGCGGCCATGCAGGCGGGTGCCTCGTTTCAGCCCCCTCCTGAAGCCGTTACCAGCATCGTGGCGCAACGCGATCAGTGGGCGGCAACGATGGGTGTAATCGGTACCATGGAAGCGGTTCACGGTGTCACGGTCAGCGCAGACCTTCCCGGTGTCGTCGAGCGAATCTCGTTTGAATCGGGGCAGTCGGTGAGCACAGGAGATGTGCTGGTCGAACTCGATACCCGGCAAGAACGAGCGCAACTGGCTTCGCTTGAGGCGCAGAGCGAACTGGCGCGCGTGAACTACGGCCGGATGCAGCAACTGGTGAATGCCGGCGTCATTTCTCGGATGGATTACGATCAGGCCACGTCCCAGCAAAAGGCAACCGAAGCAAATGTGGCGGAGATCCGCGCCACGATTGCGCGAAAGACCATTCGAGCACCCTTTTCCGGGATCCTGGGCATACGGAAGGTGAACCTCGGGCAGTACCTCGCCGCAGGCGCCCCCATGGTCGTGCTGCAATCACTCAATCCGATCTACGTGGACTTCGGCGTACCTCAACAAACCGCCGCGCAGGTGAAAGTTGGCAGCAAGCTGCGCGTTGCCTCGGAAGATCTTGCCGGTCACGGGTTCACCGGGCGAGTGACGGCTCTCGATTCGGTGATCGACGAGACTACCCGGAACGTTCAGGTTCAGGCGACTCTGGCGAATCCGGAAGGAAAATTACGCCCCGGCATGTTCGTGCAGGTGGATGTGGGCGTGGGAGCAGGCCGGGCGGCGATCACATTGCCAGCGTCGGCGATCAGCTACGCCCCATATGGCGATTCGGTGTTCGTCATCACCGATCTTAAGGATCCGAAGGGTAAGACCTACCGCGGAGTGCGCCAGCAGTTCGTCAAACTGGAGGGATCGCGCGGAGACCAGGTTGCAGTGATCTCAGGTGTGAACCCCGGCGATGAGGTCGTGACCTCGGGAGTATTCAAGCTGCGCAACGGCGCCGCCGTTCAAGTCAACAATAAAGTCCAGCCCGGAAACAATCCGGCTCCAAAACCTGAGGACAGCTAAATGAAATTCACTGACCTCTTTATCAAACGTCCGGTTCTCGCGATCGTCGTCAACCTGGTTATCCTGATCGCCGGGCTGCAGGCTATCCGCTCGCTGAGCGTGCGTCAGTACCCGCGCAGCGACATAGCAGTGGTTCAAGTCTCGACGACATACACGGGCGCGAACGCGGATCTGGTTCGCGGATTTATCACGACGCCGCTGGAGCGCGTCATTGCCAGCGCGGACGGCATCGATTACATGGAATCGTCGAGCGCCCAGAGCCTCAGCACGATCACCGTGCACCTGAAGCTCAACTACGATACCAATGCAGCGCTCACCCAGATTCAGGCGAAGGTAGCCCAGGTCCGCAATGATCTACCTCCCGACGCCCTTGCGCCGGTCATCGATCTGGAGACGGCGGATAACCAGTTTGCCGCGATGTACCTTGGCTTCTCATCGAGCGATCTTGATCAGAATCAGATCACCGATTATCTGACGCGAGTCGTACAACCGAAGCTGAGTGCTATCAGCGGCGTGCAGCGTGCTGACATCCTGGGTGACCGGACGTTCGCGATGCGAATCTGGTTGAAACCCGACAAGATGGCATCGCTGAATATTCCCCCTTCCGCAGTTCACGATGCGCTGGCGAAAAACAATTACCTCTCGGCGCTCGGAAGCACAAAGGGGTCCATGGTTTCGGTGAACCTTGTCGCCAACACGAACCTGACGACCGCGGAGGAATTTCGTCAGCTCGTGGTTAAGCAAGACAACGGCGTGGTGGTCCGCCTGGGAGATATCGCGGATGTCGTGCTCGGCGCCCAGGACTACGATTCGGAAGTCCGTTTCAATGGCGAGGGTGCGACCTTCATGGGCATCTGGGTGCTCCCCACTTCCAACTCGCTGGAAGTGATCAAGAACGTACGCGACGTGATCCCGGGTATTCAGGCTCAGTTGCCCGTGGGGATGAAGGTCGGCATCCCGTATGACTCGACCGCCTACATCCAGGACGCAATTAACGAAGTGCTCAGGACTCTCAGCGAGACCCTGCTGATTGTTATCGTGGTCATCTTCCTCTTTCTGGGCTCATTTCGATCGGTGCTCATTCCGGTCGTCGCCATTCCCATCTCGCTCATTGGCGCCGTTTTCCTGATGCTGGTGGCTGGCTTCACCATCAACTTATTGACCTTGCTGGCCATTGTGCTCTCGGTCGGATTGGTGGTGGATGACGCCATCGTCATGGTGGAGAATGTCGAGCGGCACATTCACATGGGGAAGCCGCCGGTGCGAGCCGCGATCGATGCTGCCCGCGAGTTGGTGGGCCCAATTATCTCGATGACCATCACGCTCGCGGCGGTGTACGCGCCTATCGGAATTCAGGGCGGCTTAACCGGCGCGTTGTTCCGTGAGTTTGCATTTACTCTGGCGGGAGCCGTCGTTGTATCCGGAATTGTGGCGCTGACACTGTCTCCGATGATGGGATCGAGGCTGTTGCGCGAGGGAGCTACCGAGCGCGGCTTCGCAGGGATAGTCAACCGCCAATTCGAGCGCGTACGCCAGTGGTACTCGCGAAGCCTGGCTGGGACGCTCCGCTACCGGCCTGTGATTTTCACACTCTGGGCGATTGTCGTCCTGCTGATGATTCCGTTCTATATGTTCTCGCAGCGCGAACTGGCGCCCTCGGAGGATCAGGGAGTGGTGTTCGGGGTCATACAGGCTTCGCCCAACTCGACTATCGATCAGACGAACATGTACACCAAGGAAGTGTATAACGTCTATCACTCCTTCCCCGAGAGCCAAAGCGTCTTTCAGATCAATTCTCCGACGGGAGGTTTTGGCGGCATGGTGACGAAACCGTGGAGCGAGCGGAAAAAGACCACGCAACAGCTTCTGCTCGAATCGACCGGACCGCTGTCAAAAATTGCGGGCATCCGCGTAATCCCGTTAACGCCGCCCCCGCTTCCTGGTGGCGGAGATTTTCCGGTTGACTTCGTGATCGCGTCGCCCGCCGAGCCGCAGCAGCTCGTCGACTTCGCCAAGCAGCTCGTTGCGAAGGCCTTTGCCAGCGGTCTATTCATTTATGCCGACTCGGATCTTAAGTTCGACCAGCCGCAAACCGAGGTCGTATTCGATCGCGACAAACTCCGCTCGCAAGGGGTGGACTTGAGCCAGGCGGGACAGGATCTTTCCACTTTGCTCGGCGGGAACTACGTAAACAGGTTCAGCATTCAGGGGCGGAGCTACAAAGTCATTCCGCAAGTCAAGCGTGCTGAGCGACTGACGACCGACCAACTCTCGCAAATCTATGTCACTGGATCGCAGAACAAGCTGGTGCCCCTGTCCACTTTTGCCAGCCTGCGCACCACCACCGAACCCCGGGAACTGAAGAAGTTTCAGCAGCTCAACGCGGTACGCATCCAGGGTGTTGTCCCACCCGGAGTGCCACTGGACAAGGCATTGCGAATGCTTGAGGACGAGGCCAAGGCGATTTTGCCGCAGGGGTTTACGGTTGACTATGCGGGTGAGTCGCGCCAGTTACGAACCGAAGGCAGCAAGTTTCTCGGTACTTTCCTGTTGTCGGGGATCCTGATCTACCTCGTGCTGGCGGCGCAGTTCGAGAGCTTCCGCGATCCCTTCATCATTCTTGCCGGCTCAGTGCCGCTGGCCATTTCAGGAGCGCTGCTGTTCTCGTTCCTTGGATTTACGACGCTGAATATATATAGCCAGGTCGGGCTTATCACGCTGGTGGGATTGGTGTCGAAAAACGGCATCCTTATTGTGGAGTTCGCTAATGAGCTGCAGGAAAAAGGGGTGGAGAAGCTGGCTGCGATTATCGAAGCCGCCGGGACGCGGTTGCGACCCATCCTGATGACGACTGCAGCCACCGTGATTGGTCATTTTCCGCTGGTACTGGCCAGGGGGCCGGGAGCCGGCGCTCGAAATAGTATCGGCATCATGCTGGTGAGCGGCATGATCATCGGGACAGCATTTACCTTGTTCGTCGTGCCCTCCATCTACATGCTGGTGGCCAAAACGCGAAGCCGAACTTCAACGAAAGATGCAGAGGCGGAGAGTATGCTCGCCGAACCGGAAGAGGCTATGGCCTAGCAGCGCAGTCCGAGGTTGGGGTTCGCTGCCGGAGAAAAAACTGTCGGGATGATTCTGGTTACAGGCAGCAGCGGTCACTTGGGCGAAGCTTTGGTTCGCACCTTGAGGAAAAACGGCCGCGAAGTCGTAGGGGTCGATATTGTTCCGTCAGAATTCACCAGCGAACTCGGATCAATCGCGGACCGGCGTTTTGTGAAACGATGGATGAATGGTGTTGACGCGGTGCTTCATACCGCGACCCTGCACAAACCCCACGTGGTAACTCACAGCCGCCAGAGCTTTGTTGACACCAACGTGACGGGCACTCTTAATCTGCTGGAAGAGGCTTCTGTTGCTGGGGTTGGCTCATTCGTCTTCACGAGTACGACGAGCGCCTTTGGTCGGGCGCTTACTCCGCCCCCGCAGAGTCCCGCGGCTTGGGTAACCGAGAACGTCACTCCGGTTCCCCGAAACATCTATGGCGTAACCAAGACCGCGGCGGAGGATCTATGCGAACTATTCCATCGAAATTTTGCGCTCCCATGTATTATTTTGCGGACCTCGCGGTTTTTTCCGGAAGAGGATGACCGCGAAGAGACGCGGAAGAGCTATGACGATGCCAACGTCAAGGTAAACGAATTTCTGTACCGGCGCGTCGACCTTGAGGATGTCGTGAGCGCTCATTTGCTTGCAATTGAGAAGGCTCCTTCAATCGGCTTCGGCCGTTACATTGTCAGTGCAACTACGCCGTTCACGCCCGAGGACCTGATCGACTTGCGTGCCAATGCACCCTTGGCGTTGAAGCGGAAAGTTCCTGAATACGAGACTGAGTATGATCGCCGTGGATGGAAAATGTTTCCCCGTATCGACAGGGTCTATGTGAACGAACGAGCCCGCAATCAGCTTGGATGGCGGCCTCTGTTCGACTTTAAGTACATTCTTGATCGGCTGAAAGCTGGCACTGACCCTCGCAGCCCGCTCGCGCGCACCGTGGGATCCAAGGGGTATCACTCTCGGAAGTTTGCAGAGGGGCCTTATCCGGCGGAATGATTCTGGACTCAATTCATACCCTTAGAACGTCTAACAAAACCTCATTTCTCCCCCCATCGAAAGGGTTGGAACATGCCTCGGGACGGGGATTGTCTAATGGCCGTCGAACTCTTGCCTGAGGGGCTGTCGGAAGTGTTCGAACCGTTTATCCCAGTGGTCGAGGCGAAGCCGCGGCGGGGCGGAAGACCGGGCTTAGCAGACAGAGCATGGCTCACGGCGTTGTATTCGTCCTGTGCAGTGGGATTCCTGGGGAGATGCTACCGCAGGAAATGGGCTGTGGCTCCGGAATGAGCTGCTGCGACGACTGCGTGACTGGCAGGAGCGTGGTATCTGGCAACCGCTCCACTTCGTTTTGCTGGACCGGCTGGCGGGTTACGGACAGATTATCGACTGGTCACGGGCAGTCATGGACGGAAGTTCGATCCGGGCAGTTTTTGGGGGCGCCTGACGCGGCCGAATCCAAATAACCGGGCCAAGCTCGGCAGCAAGCGCCATCTGATTTGCGATGGTCAGGGAGTTCCATAGGCTATTCAGCTCACCGCCACCGTAACGACTCGCAGCAAGCCCTCGCACTCGTTGACGCCATCCCTTTCTTACAGGGACAACGCGGACGACCCCTCCGTCGTCCCGATTGGGTGTTGGGCGACCGCGGGTATGATCCGGCAAGGTCTGCGTGGCAGACGCATCATCCCTTCTCTTGCGAAGCGCAACACCGAACATGGCAGCGGACGCAGGCAGCTGTGCCGTATCATTCAAAATCGGTAAGAGAAGTATTGGCAATCAGCTTATGATGCCTTTCGTTCGTCCGCCCGGTCCAAGGAATCGCGGGATAATCGGAAACTTCCCGTTGGGAAGCAGAGACCCGCTGGGACTGTATACGCAGTGGGCGCGTCAATATGGCGACATCTTCTACTACCGGGCCTTTAACCGCCACATTTATTTCCTGAACCACCCTGATCTTATCCAACACGTGCTGGTCAATGACTACCGAAGTTTCATCAAGGGTGAGGCTCTCCAGTTCAACCGCCGGATCTTTGGCAACGGACTGTTAACCAACGAAGGAGATTCGTGGTTGCGGCAGCGACACCTTATCCAACCGGCCTTTCACCGGGACAGAATCGCGTCCTACGGCAACACCATGCGGGCCTACACGGAGCGGATGATAGCGGCCTGGCAGGATGGCGAAGTGCGAGACATTCATCAGGACATGATGCGTCTCGCGCTGGAAATTGTGGCCAAGGTTCTCTTCAATGTCGAGGTCACTGCCGAGAGAGACCGAGTTGCTGAGGCACTAAACACGGTGATGGAGCTGGGCTCGGGCGGGCGTATGCTGCTGCCTCCAATTCTTCGCCTCTTGCCGACGGCTGACAATCTGCGTTACCGGCGTGCAGCCCGCCAGCTGGATGACATCGTGTACGGTCTTATTCGCCAGCGGCGAGCGAGTGGCCAGATTGCCGACGACCTGCTGTCTGAATTGCTGCAGGCTCAAGACGAAGGCGGTGGGATGACGGACCAGCAGCTGCGCGATGAAGTGATGACCTTGCTTTTGGCCGGCCACGAGACCACTGCGGTTTCGTTATCGTGGATCTGGTATCTGTTGGCGCAGTATCCAGAGGTGGAGAAAAAGCTGTGGTCAGAGCTTCGCGGGATACTGAACGGCAAAGCCCCAGGAATGCAAGATCTGTCCAAACTACCGTACACAGAGCGAGTAGTAAAAGAGGCCATGCGTCTTTACCCCCCAGCTTGGGCGGTTGTTCGAAACGCTTTGAAAGACTGTGAGATTGCCGGCTATCGAGTGCCCGCCGGAGCAACTGTGGTGGTGAGCCAGTGGGTGATGCACCGCGACCCTCGATATTATGAACAGCCCGCGAGGTTCAATCCAGACCGCTGGTTGGATGAGCAAGCCAAAGCTGCTCCCAAGTTTGCTTACTTTCCTTTTGGTGGGGGACCGCGCACCTGTATCGGCGCCTCCTTTGCCGCGATGGAAGCGGCTATAGTGTTGGCGGCGATCGCGCAGAGATTTCAGATCCGGGTCGCGCAAGATCACCCGGTCGAGCCGTTACCCACCATTACACTCCGGCCTAGGCACGGCATTCAGGTGGTACTCACCCGGCGCGGGGTTGAGAATTCAGTTGCCTAGCTTGGTTAATTGTCGGCCCGCGGAACGCCAGAACAGCGTTGACACCCCCGAAAGCAAATGAGTTGGAAAGAGCAAATTGCACTTGGGCCGGGCGAGCGCGATTCGGCACCACGTCCAGATTGCAATCTGGGTCAGCACCGTAAAGTTGCCCGTGGGCGGAAGTAAGCCATTTTCTAACGCTTGGACCGTACACACCGTGTTGTTGCCCAGAGCACAGATCACGCCCAGGCCTGTCACTGCCACGCGCCGCGTGCTCATGGCTTACCGCTAGGCGTGGCACAGTCGAGGGAAGCGGTCACAGCCAGACTCGTTGGCTCATTGTTTCCGTAGCCCGGCGACCTGCCACTGTGCGAACTGGTTGGCCGCGTAGCGAGCAGCAGCTCCCGGCACGTTCTCGATCTCTTGCAGAGTCTTCGTATCAGGCTCGCCTGTCGCAGTCATATGCAGTTTGTAGTATCCGCGGCTGTGCAGGAATACGGTTCGGTCTGTCCCTGCATGTTGGGACGGCACGTGGAAGGTGAGGTCTGCGGTGTCCCCTATATTAGGCATCGCCAGGTAGCGATCGTCGTTCGCGGCTAACTCTGGCAGCACATTTTTTCCCTGCTGGTCCTTCGCCGTCGCTGGTTCGATCTTTTCAATATTGACTGGGCGGTCTGCAGTGTAATCCACGGCAAACGAGTTCAGGGCCCAGAAGCCAGCCGGAGGTTGAATGCGAATCCGCAATTGATCCCCGTGCACTCGGCTCACGTCCAGCAGGACGACCCGGTCCTTCGAGATAAACGGACCTGTCCCCGGCAGAATCCCGCGCACCTCCCAGCCTGTGGGTTCCTCAACAGAGATCTTCAAGGCGAAGAGTTCTTCGCGCACTTCCCAGGCGAAAAGTTCGTCGCGGGCCGACTGGCTTTCGTCCATCGAGGTATACCACGCACCGACATCGCGCCCCCGTAGTTCAACCATTTTTTTGATCATGTACGAGCCCCAAAGGCCGGTCGCAGCGTTGGCCACCAATTTCGCCTGGGTCGCGCCTGCCGGCTTTGGAAAAGTCATAACGATGTCACTCTGCAACTTACCGTTGGCGTCGGGCACCGCCGGCGGTTCCCAGATCACACGGTCCGTGGCACGGAGCCAGGGAAGGAGATCATGTCCGGCAGCGTCCCGCGCAGACAGTAGGGCCTGCGGCGCCGCCAGAGTATGCAGTTTGCCCCGCACATCTGCGGCTACGCGGGTTCCCACCGCATGGTCCACAACCCAAAGCTCGGTAAGGTTCGTAAACTGAGTCTCGTCGACTTCGTTGGTGACCTTCAGCCTGTAGAGACCATTCTGCTCGCGGAGATGTTCCAGTTGCGAAAAGTCGTCCTTCTCCAGGCCACGGGAAATGGCTCCGCCGTACGGTTCGGCGTCAAACACATATTGCGTACCGTCCCAGGAGTAAACGAATGGGCAGGATTGCTTCAGGGCTACTGCGATGCCCACGATGAGCGCCAGCGTGCCAATTGTCACTGCCGCGGCAAGGCCGATGGTTCGACCCTTTTGGAGTTCTTTTGTCTCCACCCAAAACCGTTGTACTTGGTCCAGCGAAACTTCGTAGGGAGTCTTTCTTACGGAGGCGGAAAGCGTCCCATTCTTGATGGAAGCGCCCGGCTGGTCGAAAGAGACGTCCTCACCCTTTAGGGTTGTGATCCCCACGATCCTTTCGTTCTTGGGCTGCGGCACATCTACTGCCGCCACTTTTTGGACTTTTCGTGAATAGCAGGCGGGACCGCTGGAGAGCAGAACAGCGAGAACCATTGCCAGCGTTCGCTTGGGCATTGACCACCTCTGAGAGCATGCGCTGTGGCCGCCAAGGGAGGATAAAAACTCATCCCGCGCCGGTGGCGTTTTTTGTCCCGGGGATTTAATCGAGGCGAAGTATACTCCCGCCTCCCTTCCGAGTCCATTCTCGGTTCAGGGGCGTATTCAGGATGCCCTGGCCCACTGGAAAGACGCCGACGCCGATATTCCCCAATGCTGAAGCCAGCCAAGGCGGAGCACGAGAAGCTGAAGTAGCGTCCCGGGGGACCAGTTGCTCCTGAAACAGGGTTTTGTTAGAGCCTCGTAGGTTTTTTCGCTCGGCACCGCAACACTCGGCACTCCTCTTGCTTCGTGTTCCGTTGCCCCATTTGCGAGTTTCCAGAAATCGGTGAATATGTCCTGCGATTCCGGTAAATCCATCATGCCCTGCGGGTAAAGAGGACACCGATCCACACCAGTTGAGCTAGACCAGGTAATAAAGAGGCCGCTGGTCCGCCCCCACGAATTCAGCTTGCAAACAATGGTCGCAAAGATTGTCGTCCAGGAGTTCGTAAGCATATCGAACGGCTTTGAGCGTGGCAGAAAATTTCTCTGCTTCTTCCGGAAAGATACGATCGCCCGGCAGCCAATCCTGGAAGTGCAGATTTGCCATCGCCTTGGCAAATGCTTGACGAACGCCGCAAAGCAGAACCGTTACTCCGCGGGTTTCCATGTCATGCAGAAAATGGTCAAAGCGTTCGAGTGAAACCATGTCGGGATTGCGGGTGCGCTTAAGGCGCAACAGGACGAAGTGAATATTTTCGTCCTTGGTGCGGCGCTTCAAGTGATCGAAACAGCGGTCCAGCTCCGGAGCTGCGCCAAAGAACAATTCGCCTTCCAAATCGTAAAGCAACATCGCCGTGCAAGCTTGGTCCTCGGGCAAGCGTTCGCGAACCACCCGATCGCTGCTGACTACCAACTCCGTCCAACGCAGAAGCGCGGCGCGGGGAACAAACATCAGAATCGATAGAGCCACCCCGATCAGGATGGAGAATTCAACGCTGATGAAGATCGCAGAGAAGGCAGTAACCAAAACTAAGCTGGCATCGTAGCGCGAAGCCCGCATGGCATAGCTCAACCGTTTCCAATCGACCAGCCGGACGGCTGTGACCAGGAGCAGACCGGCCAGAGCGGCCTTGGGAATGTAGCGGGCGAAGGGTGCGAGTGCAACCACGACCAGTGCGACCGTACCCGCCGCGAAGACCCCGGAAACGCGGCTTACAGCCCCGGCTTGAAAGTTAATAGCGGAGCGCGTCAACGAGCCGGAGCCCGGCAAGCATTGAAAAAATCCTCCTGTAAGATTGGCCAATCCTTCAGCAAGACACTGCCGGTTGTAGTCGAGCGACTGGCGCGTTGTGTTGGCAATCGATTTTGCGATCGCCAACGCTTCGAGGAGTCCTAGAAAGGCGATGGCCAGCGCGCTTCCCGACATTTGCTTCACCCACCAGAACTGAATCTGGGGGATATGCGGCATCGGCAGATTGCGCGGAACGCTACCAACGACAGAGATAACCGTTGTGCCGTCGAGAGCTGGCTTAGACCAGCCGAAGGCGGCGGCCACAAGCGCCGCAACAATCAAGGCCATCAGCATGTCAAATTGCGGCAGTTGATATTTGCGCGCCAATTGTCTGAGCAGGACGACGAGAACAATAGTTCCCACTCCAATGCCAAGGGCTCGTGGATTCACGTGGCCCCCGCCGAGCGTCAGCCAAATGCGGTAAAGCACATGCTGCTGCCCCGTTCCACGATCGCGCAAGCCGGTCAGGTTGCCCAGTTGTGTCAGTGCCACCAAAGCCCCGGCCCCGGCCATGAAGCCGATCACGACGGACTCCGAGATGTAGCGCGTTAAGTCTCCGAGCTTGAATATCGCGATCAGGATCTGGATGCAGCCAATCATGATTCCCAACAGGAACATGGCTTGGTAGGCATCGAGCCGCGCGTCGGGATTGAAGAACCCAAGAGCGCTGAAAACCACGAGCGAAATGGCGTTGGTGGGGCCGTTAATAAGGTGCGAGGACGAACCAAAGATCGAGGCCACGAGCGTGATCACTATGGCGGAATACAGCCCAAAGCGCGGGTCGACACCTGCAATGAGCGCGTAAGCCATGGCTTGTGGCAACGAGATCGCGGCGACCGTTACGCCGGCCAGCAAATCGTTGCGCGTATTTCCCCAGGAGTAGTTGAACTTCATTCCGATTCACCTCGCATTTGAGCAGAACGACACATTTTCGGTCCATCGGCCCAGACCCCTGTTGGCTGATCTCATCCATGCACTGAAGAAGGGCCAAAGCGGGGAACAGATCACACTCGCGCACTCGATATCGGCGACGACATCGGCACGTCCGGGAGTATACTATATAGGCTATGGACATACTAGACATTAAGCGGAAGACACTCCACAGAATGGAGCGGCCGTGAATGACGAATCTCGTACGACGGAGGCTGGGGTGTCCCGACGATTACTTCTTGGGCGTGGATTTGGGGAAAGGGCCCCTTGACTGAGGCCGCGCCGTGCTCCGTTATCGGATAGAGAACGGTACTTGGCTAAGGCTCCAACAGAGTGGAGTGCGATGCCGCAAGCATGTCCTAAAAGTCGCTTGCGTCGAAATCGCAACCTTCGGTTGTTGCCGACGTCGACTAGGTTGTTGGGCTCGTTGCATCACCGTCCTGCGGCCTTTTGGCCGCGAAGGACCATGCAAGTGGAAGCCGCTTTCGCGACCAACCGGCTCTTCTCGTCGGTGATGGTGCACTCCACGTAGCCGATCGTGCCACCACGGCGCACGACGGTTGCTTCGGCTTTGAGTTGTGCCTGCCAGACCGTGCGCAGGAAATTGATTTTCAGTTCAACCGTCGTGAAGGATTCCTCCGGAGCGAGGGTGCTGGCAAAAGCTATGCCCATCGCGGCGTCGGCAATATCGCACAGAATCCCGCCATGCAACGTTCCCATAGGATTTGCATGTTGCGGTCCGGCTGCCAAGACCACCGTCGCCCGTCCGTCCGCAATGTCTTTCGCCTCAAATCCAATCAGGCGCGCGATGGGGACATCGTTTGTTTTTGCTCGCTCCCTAAAGTCCGCTGGCGAGGGAATTCCCTGAGTACTCATGTCTTGTCCGCTCCTGTCCTCGATTTCCGCGCGCGAACCTTGGTTTCGAGGTATTCCTCCAGATGACGGCAGGCGAGATCAAGAGGCTTTTGATTCCGCTGCAGACGACTCACCATCCCGCTGCCTTCAAGCGTGCTGGCGATCAGGGTGGCCAATTTTGCGGGCTCGACATCGGAACGGATCTCGCCTCGTCGTTGCCCACCCTCCGTAATTGATTCCATACGGTCAAGCCAGGAAGTAAGAGCCTGGTGAGCCTTCGCTCGCAATTTTGGATTGCCGGTGTCGCAATCGATGGCCGTGTTCAACAGCGGACAGCCTCCCGGCACCAGTCCGGTGCGCCGGTCCCGAAAGTTCCGCACGATTTGTTTGAGGCGGTCAACCGTATTCGGAATCTCCTCTGTGCCTTCGAAGCGCGTATCCATTGCGATTTTCCAAGCGTGGTCGAAGGCGTCTACCGCCAGCTCTTGCTTGCTCCCAAAATGCCGGTAGATCCCGCCTTTTTCTAATCCGGTCGCTCGCATGAGATCGGAAAGTGCAGCGCCGTCGTATCCCTTTTGATTAAAGATCACGGCCGCCTTACGAATGATCTCTTGCCGAGTCTGCTCGCCTTTGCGCACGCCCTGCTCCTAGCAATGTCAATTCTGCGATCATACGGGTGGCTGACCGCACCATACAAGTCATTGGATGAGACCGACTGGTCCCAGGTCGCATGGAATGCGGCCAGCGAAAGGAAACCCCGTTCAAATACCCGCGTCGGGCTTCCGGGTACGTTTACGAGGGCCCCGGAAGGCCCTCAGCAAGCTCAGGCGGGTCGAAACTGAGGTCATCGTGGGTCAATGGCTCACCGCTCTGCTGGTGGTCGTAGTGATGCTCCAGCACGACACGCGATTCTCTCCATTTCCTGAAGGTGCGCCAGCGGAGAGTGCGGATTTTGCCGGAGACCCCGACCAACTCCAGTGTCCACGCAGAATGGGTCTCGTCGACAACATCTCCAGGAACCGCCGTCTCGCGAACGGATATCGACGCACTTCCGATCTCGGCCATTGCATGAAGGGGAACCAGGAAGCTGAAAAGAAGTGAGCGCACTCTCGCCTTTCCACGAATCGTCTCCTGCGTGGTTTCGCTGGTCCCCTCGATATCGTCGGCATAAAACTCGTCGAAGATGTCCAGATATTCTTCGTAGCTTTGACTGATCTCAGCATGGACGAGGGCTGAGTTTAGAGTACGCTCCGCAGTCCAAGATTCTGTATACGGATCGGGAGGATACTGATCGGCTGAGGTGACACGATGTTGATCGCTCATTGAAATTCTGCGAAGTCGAAGCCTCGCTCCTGCTTTCTCCCCTATTGGAACGCCCGCGATTACGGTCGCGAATGGCAGTTCCTATTTTTCGGGATCTATGGCACGTTGAACAATTCACACTGTTGATGACGGAAGAGACCGGGCGGTCGCACAAATGATGGGATTCGCTGCCATGCGGGCAAAGCATCGTTAGCAGGCTTAATAAAGTATGTTCCACGCCGCCACCACGAAAAATAAGTGAGACCGACCGGTCTCATCATGCATCGAACAGGACCAAGGACGAAACGAGCGACGATTCAGGCATCGTCGTTCAGGTTTCGGAGAACTTCGGAAGGAACGGGAGGCACGCTCGGTTACGGCGAATCCTCTGGTGAACGCCGCAGCCCGGCAAAGATACGTCCATGTGGATAGTCAGACTAGCTCTTAATCGCCCCTACACATTCGTTGTTCTTGCGATCCTCATCCTCTTGTTGAGCCCGGCCGTCATTCTTCGGACCCCCACTGACATCTTTCCCAATATCGACATCCCAGTCATTTCCGTCGCCTGGACTTACACCGGACTGAATCCTGAGGACTTGGAAACACGGCTGACCACTCCTTTCGAAAAGGGCCTCACGACACTGGTAGACAACATCGGGCACATTGAATCGACGACCTACAACGGAACTGCGGTGGTAAAGATCTATCTTCAACCTGGGGCCAGCGTGGACCGCGCGAACTCGCAGGTGGTAGCGCTGTCCGGCTTTATTCTGCGGTCTCTTCCTCCGGCCATTCAGCCGCCTGAGATCATCAACTTCAGTGCGTCTAGTGTCCCGGTCCTTCAGCTAGGTGTCTCCGGACCCGGATTGTCGGAACAGCAGCTCAACGATCTCGCGCTAAATTTCTTGCGCACTCAGCTCATTACGGTGCCTGGTGCTGTCATTCCTTTACCGTACGGCGGCAAGCCACGGCAGGTCATGATCAACATGGATCAGAACCTGATGCAGGCCAAAAACGTCTCGCCGAACGATGTTTTGAATTCGGTGAATGCGCAAAATCTTATCTTGCCGTCCGGCACGGCAAAGATCGCGGAAAGCGAATTGGACGTTCGCGTGAACGTCACACCTCGCACGGTCACAGAGCTTGGTGATCTTCCCATCAAGCAGGTGGGAGCGAAAACCATCTACCTGAGGGACGTAGCTCGGGTAAGCGATGGGTTTGGCCTTCAAACCAATGTGGTACGCCAAGATGGCCATCGGGGAGTGCTGGTCAGCGTGCTCAAGGCCGGAACCGCATCCACTCTCGATGTCGTGGCAGGAATTCGTAAGGTTTTGCCACGCGCAGCGCTGACCTTGCCGCCGCAGTTGAAAATTGCTGCCCTCGCCGACCAGTCCCTGTTTGTGCGGAGCGCGATCGACGGGGTGGTTCGCGAAGCGGTCATTGCCGCGGCGCTGACAGGAGTCATGATTCTTCTTTTCATCGGCAGCTGGCGAAGCACGCTCATCATCGCCATCTCCATCCCATTGTCGATTTTGAGTTCGATTCTGGTGCTCAGTTTTCTGCACGAGACGATCAACATCATGACCCTGGGCGGGTTGGCGTTGGCAGTGGGGATTCTGGTGGATGACGCCACGGTTGAAATCGAAAACATCAACCGCATTCTCGAAGAAGGTCACGAGACCGAGATTCGGCAGGCCATTCTCGATGGTGCCCAGCAGATCGCCGTACCTGCGCTCGTCTCGACACTGTGCATCTGCATCGTCTTTATGCCGTTGTTCCTACTTGGCGGAGTCGCACGATATCTGTTCGTTCCGCTAGCGGAGGCCGTGGTCTTCGCAATGCTCGCTTCCTACATTCTTTCGAGAACGCTGGTCCCGACGCTGGTGATGTACATGCTCAAGCTCAATGAAGGCCGCGGGGATAGTCGCAATGTGTTCGTGCGTTTTCAAAAGAAGTTCGAGGGAGGCTTTGAACGGCTGCGCAACTTTTATCGAGGTGTCCTAACGCGATGTGTCGAAGGCCGACGGGTCTTTATTCCAGTGTTTCTTGGGATTTGCCTGTGTGCTTTTCTTTTGGTTCCTTGGCTAGGCCAGGACTTCTTTCCGGAGTCGGATGCAGGCCAATTCATCCTCCACGTTCGCGCGAAGACCGGCTCCCGCATCGAGGAGACTGCGCGCTTGTCGGACCTGGTCGAGGGCTCGATTCGCCAGAAGGTTCCTCCGGTGGAGCTTGACAATATTCTTGACAACATCGGACTGCCATACAGCCCGTTGAATACAATGCACTCGACGTCGGGGGTTATCGGCGCAAACGACGTCGATGTGCTTGTCTCGCTCCGGAAGAATCACAGGCCCACGGCTGACTACGTTCGCGACTTGCGCGAAGAACTGCCGCGGCAGTTTCCCGGGGTGAGTTTCTATTTTCTTCCCGCAGACATCGTGACCCAGATCCTAAACTTCGGTCTCCCTGCGCCCATTGACGTTCAAATCGAAGGCGCGAATGTGCAGGCCAGCCACGAAATCGCTGAGAGGATCCTGACCGAATTGCACCAGGTGTCGGGTCTCACGGACCTGCACATTCAGCAGCCGCTCGATTATCCGACCCTTGAAATAAACGTCGACCGAACCAAGGCATCGCAGGCGGGCTACACGGAGCGGGACGTGGCCTCAAGCGTTCTTAATTCGCTCAGCGGGAGCTTCCAGGTAACCCCGATGTTCTTTGTCAATTGGAACAATGGCGTGAGCTACAACCTGGTCGCGCAGACACCGCAATATCGTCTCCAAACGGTCAAGGATGTTCAGAACATCCCCATCGCGGGCGGCAGCAAAGCCAATCCCGAGATTCTAGCTGACCTGGCT
Source organism: Candidatus Acidiferrales bacterium (assembly GCA_035603655.1). Classification (GTDB taxonomy): domain Bacteria; phylum Acidobacteriota; class Terriglobia; order Terriglobales; family Acidobacteriaceae; genus Sulfotelmatobacter. The sequence goes on from DATNKA010000465.1 coordinate 25,844, forward strand.
TCGATGCAGCGCTCCCGTGAAATGGCCATCGTTTCCCATTACAACATCCGTCGCGTGGTCGACATTTACGGGGCGGTTCAGGACCGCGATCTCGGAGCGGTAAGCCGGGACGTGCAACGAATCGTCGATGCCGATCGAAAATTACTGCCACGAGGAACATTTATTACGATTCGCGGTCAGGTGGAAACCATGCGCACTTCGTATCTCGGTTTAATCATCGGACTGGGCTTCGCCATCGTACTCGTCTACATGCTGATCGTTGTGAATTTCCAGTCCTGGCTGGACCCCTTCATCATTATTACTGCTCTCCCGGCTGCCATGGCGGGCATCGTTCTTTTTCTCTTTTTCACGCACACAACTCTGAGCGTTCCAGCGCTGATGGGCGCCCTAATGTGCGTCGGGGTTGCGACGGCTAATAGCATTCTGGTCATTTCATTCGCGAAGGAAAGACTACAAATCCATAGCGACTCAGTTCAGGCCGCGATCGAAGCGGGCGTCACCCGTTTCCGCCCCGTCATCATGACCGCGCTTGCCATGATGATCGGCATGGTGCCGATGGCGCTGGGTCTCGGCGAAGGAGGAGAACAAAACGCACCTCTGGGACGCGCGGTGATCGGAGGCCTGCTTTGCGCCACCGTAGCAACCCTGGTGTTCGTCCCATCTGTCTTCGCTGTGTTTCATCGACGCGAGCCGAATGATGCGTTGGAGCTATTTAAGAATGTTCAAGATCAGGGCAACGCGGAATGGAAAGGCTCAAACCATGACAACAACAAATGAAACCAAGAATCTTGAAGTCACTACGGAACTGGCTCGGAACGACCCAGGTCCCAACCATCCAGGCTCGAACAATCCGGGACGTGCAATCAGCAAGCCAGCGATCGCGGTTACAGCAATCCTTACAGCTTGTACTGCGTTAGCGATTGTCTTCGGACTACACTCCCGCGTTACGGCTGAAACCAGACTGCGAGAGAGCGCGCAGGCTTCGGCCATTCCTTATGTGGACGTGGTCTCTCCCAAAGCGAGCACAGACGCCGATGAGATCGCGCTGCCGGGGAGCACGTCAGCCTTCAATGACACTCCCATCTACGCGCGGACTAGCGGCTACGTTAAGCACTGGTACGTCGACATCGGCGCACGCGTAAGAAAAGGCCAGCTTCTGGCTACGATTGAAACCCCGGAACTCGACCAACAACTGCAACAGGCAAGGGCTGACCTTGAGAACGCCGAGGCGAATCTCCAGTTGGCAAAAATCACGGCGGCGCGCTGGCAGCATTTGCTTGAGACCGATTCTGTTTCGCACCAGGAAACCGACCAGGCCATCAGCGATCTCCACTCGAAACAGGCGCTGGTGAATTCCAGCAAAGCCAACGTCGAACGCTTAGAGCAACT
>DATNKA010000466.1:0-3473 GCA_035603655.1 Candidatus Acidiferrales bacterium
GCAACCGTCACTCCCGACCACTTTAATCCCAAGCACACGCTCAGCTATGTCTGGAGCCCCAGCACCGGAGGAGGCAAGATCATTGGCAAGGATAGGATCGCCCAGATCGAGACCACGAATGCCGCCGCCGGCAGCTATACGGTTACCGCCCATGTGACCGACGTCAAATCGAAGAAGAACAACGAAGCACGCTGCTCGGCTAACTTTACGGTGAAGCCGCCCCCACCGAAGAATCCGCCCAATATGTCTATCTCTGCCCTCCCTTTGAGTATTCTGGCTGGTGGAACCGTGAACTTGTCGGCCCATTGCACTAGCCCTGACGGCGTTCCGGTCACCGTTTCTAATTGGACATCAGTCGGCGGAGCCGTTTCCTCAACTGGAGCTTCGGCCATACTTGACACCGCTCGAGTGTCACCGGGAGCAATCGCGGTGAGCGCTACTTGCACTGACTCGCGCGGGCTGAACGTTCAAGCTTCGACCGATGTCATCGTGGAAAGCCCGCCTCCACCTGTGCCCAAGCCGGAAATCAAAGTAACGGAAGCTGGGCTCGGCCTCCACAGCATTTACTTTCCAACGGCTATGCCGCCAATCAGGAATCCCAATGCCGGGCTAGTTGCCAGTCAGCGGCAAACCCTGGTTGCGCTCGCTGCCGACTTTAAGCGCTATCTCCAAACTAGGTCGGACGCGCATTTGATCCTGGAAGGCAACGCCGACCCGCGGGGCCGCGCTGCATACGATCAGAAGCTCTCCGAACGTCGCGTCGAGCGCGTCAAGAGCTTCTTAGTCGAACAGGGCGTTTCCGAAACTGACATCGAGACCAAAGCCTTTGGTGCTCTGCACGTTCTGAGCGAAGACGAGGTGAAGTTTTCCTTCGAGAACGATCCGCAGCTGAGCCCTGAAGAGCGTCAAAGGGCTCTTAGAAATTTGCGGACGATTATTCTTGCAAGCGATCGCCGCGTGGATATTACGTTGAGCACGACTGGTCAATCGTCCGTCCGGCAACTCCCACTCAATGCCGCGGACGCTCTGACACTGATCGGCGGCCGGGAACGCGCGTCGAAGAAGCGAGCGAAAACTGCGCCGCAGAAGAAGTAAGCAATAAAGGTGCAAGTAAGCAATAAAGGCGCACCCACTGAAAAGCTGTTGCGGAGGACACCCCTTACTCCGCAGCCCTGCTCCGCAACTTGTTTTGGTCAGTCTCTCAAAGGTCCTGATGGAGATAGTTTGCGCTGCCCACGATAAATCGCATTGCGAACGGCTCTCCTTCCAAGGCTCTTGAAGGGGCGGCCCACATCCGATCTGCACAACAGAGTAGGCCAGAGCTCAATCGCGGTTGGACGACTCCTGTCGGTACGGATCGTGAGCCCCTTTCGTTGACTTGCCGGAGAAATGTGGCTGTGTCAGACATTCCAAGGCCTCTCCTAAGACTGCGCATACGTGTTGCACATCGGTTTGGCTTAGCTTGTTAAAGAATGGTAGTGCGAGCGTGCGTGCTGATACGGATTCGGTTACCGGAAGAGAGTATGCACTTCGCCATGCCCTGTAACTAGGCTGCATATGGATCGGGGCGAAATAGCGTCCGCAACCTATTCCGGCCGATGCAAAATGCCTTAATACAGCGTCTCGCTCGACTCGGGGACGACTCTCATGGAGCCGGACGACATACACGAACCAGCTGATGCGTCCCGCTGGGACGGACGCGAGGGGGAGTTCGACATGGGGGCAGTTGGCGAGGAGTTTATGGTAGACGCGTGCAACGGTCTCGCGTGCGGTCAGTATGCTCTCGATTCGCTTCATCTGTGCGCATCCTAATGCGCAATGCATTTCAGAGAGGCGGTAGTTGAAACCGAGTTCACTGTGCTGGAACCAGTCATCGGTTTCATAGCGTCCCTGATTTCGCAGCGCCCGGATCTTTTTCGCAACGACAGAATCGCGGGTGACAATCATTCCACCTTCACCGGCGGTGATTTGCTTGTTGGGGTAGAAAGCAAAAACTCCGGCATCTCCCAGAGCGCCAACTTTGCGGCCCTGAAACTCAGCTCCAATTGCTTCGCACGCGTCTTCAATGACTAGCAAACGATGACGCCGTGCAATGGTGAGAAGCGCATCCATGTCCGCTGGATACCCGAAGGTGTGAACCGCCACGATTGCTCTGGTTTTGTTCGTGATAGCCGCTTCAGTCCGATCGGGATCCAGGTTGAGAGTGACAGGATCTATATCAACAAAGACGGGATTTGCTCCCACATAGCGAATCGCGTTGGCTGCAGCGACGAAGGTGAATGACGGCACAATGACTTCGTCCCCCGGTCGTATACCGAAAGCAACCATGCAGAGGTGGAGGGCGGCAGTTCCGGAGCTGACGCCAATGGCGTAGGGAGCATCGTTGTAAACGGCAATCGCGTGCTCAAATTCTTCAAGCTTTGGGCCCAAGCTCAAACGGGAACTGCGCAGTACCTCGGCTACGGCTTCTACTTCCGCCGGAGATACGTCAGGTGCAGAGAGTGGAATTTTCATGCGGATCATTCCGGGTTGGACGTACGCTTGCGCAGCAGATCCGCGCCTAGGGGAACGGAAGCCAAAGTCTCTACGATCCTCTCGGCCGCATGTCCATCGCCATAGGGATTCGTCATGCCTTCCAGAGAAGACATAAAGCTATTGCATCTGGCCTTCTCTATCCCTTCCAGAATGGACTGCTTGTCCGCTTTGGCATCGAGCACGTTTCTCGCGCGCTCCCTGCCATATTGCCGGAGGCCAATATTCACCGTCGGTAATCCCAGCGAAGCAGTCTCCATGATGCCGCTGCTTGAGTTTCCGACCATGAGATCCACACTTGCCAGCAAACTCCAGTAAACCAAGGCACTGAGATTGACAAATATGTGTCCGTTAGCCCGCGCTTCCAAGAACCTGCGGCTTTGCTCCATCAGCGACCGGCTCCCGGCATCCGCATTGGGATAACAAAACAGGAGTTGCTCACTTCTCTCGCTAAGTGCTGCAAATAAGGCGGCGGCTTCATAGGTGGTATCGTGTTTGATGGTTACCGGGTGGTAGGCGACGATCATGGAGGGTTTAGATAGATCAAGCTTGAGCTGCACTTCCAGCTGATTCCGTGTGTACAATTGGCTGCGCTTCAGATGATCGAGCGATGGAGCGCCCGCGCGATGCACTCGCCAAGGCTCCTCTCCCATGGAGATGATGCGCTCCCGGGCTTTTTCGGTTGAAGTGAAGTGAACATGACTCATTTTTGTGAGAGCATTCCGGACGGCGTCATCAATCGCGCCTTCACTGATTTCTCCACCCTCGATATGAGCAATTGGTATGCGTAGGGCTAGCGCAACACTCGCCGGCGCAAGTATCTCGTAGCGGTCAGCGATCAGAAGCAGAATGTCCGGCCGCATGCTTCCCAGCAGATCGGCGAGGGAAAGCACCGCAATGCCGATGCTCTTTGCCATGCCGATATCGGTGTCAGAGCTGAG
>DATNKA010000467.1:0-5128 GCA_035603655.1 Candidatus Acidiferrales bacterium
GGGAGCGCTGTTCCTAGTCCTCGCTGCTTTGCAGTTCGCCCCCGCTGTACGAACCAAGCATCTGGACCTTCACCGCTGGCTGGGAAGAATTCTGGTTGTCGCGGCATTCGTCATTGGAATTTCAGCTCTGGTGATGACCTACACAATGAATATTGGCGGCGCCAATGAGACTGCGGCCACCACACTTTTCGGCATTCTCTTCTTGTTGTGTGTGATCAAAGCTTACTGGCACATCCGCCGCAAAGAAGTTGCTCAGCATCGCGAGTGGATGATTCGCACCTTCGCCATTGGCCTGGGAATAGCGACCACCCGGCCGATTGTGGGGATGTTTTTTGCTTTCCGCAAGCTCACCCCTCACGAGTTTTTCGGAATTGCATTCTGGCTGGGATTCACGACCACATTTATCGCGGCAGAGGCGTGGATCGACTTTACCCGGCAACGTTTGGTTCAGACTAAATCTGCGGAATCGACCCGCAATCGATTCGCCAGCGCGCCCTCGTCACTTCCTCACCCGAGATAACGCAGGAATTTTCCCGGGGAGTTGTCGAATGTCGGAAATACTGACGGCAAATTCTTGTTCCCCATGTGGCGCGCGACCGCTTCGCCTATGACCTGGCGGAAATCGGTAGTCAAAGCCAAGTCCCGGCCCTCGTAGAGCTGCGACTGATCCAGGCCGGGCCAGCGGCCGTAGACTCTGCCACCCTTCACAGGTCCACCCAGAACAAACATCACGTTAGCGTGCCCGTGGTCGGTGCCTCGATTGCCGTTCTCGCGCGCTGTGCGGCCGAATTCCGACATGGTTACGACAACTGTGTCTTCGCCGAGATCTCCGAGATCGGTCCAGAAAGCGGAGAGTGACAGCGAGAAGTCCCGCAGCACATTGGCGATCTGGCCATCGGTTGAGCCTTCGTTCACGTGATGATCCCAGCCACCAATGTCGGCAAAAGCCACCTGCACGCCGAGATTCGCTTTGATGAGTTGCGCGAGCTGCCGCAAGCTGTCGCCGAAGCGTCCCTTGGGATAGTCAGCGCCGATCACGGGTTTGTACTTCGACGGGTCGGCGGCCTTCAGCATCTTGACCGCGTCAAACGTCTCTTCCCCGGTACCGTGCAACACGGTGTCGAGGGAGTGGTCGTACATGGCCTCAAACGTATTTGCAACCGGCGAAGCCTTCGGATTGCGGCCTCCGACTGAAAAATCGTTGATGTTATTCATCGCGATGGCCGGTTCGATGCCGCTTAAGATCCGAGGGATTGACGGCCCCATAGCAATAGCCTCGAAGGCTGATCGCTGCGGCGGCTGTGGCAGGTTGCGAAGGGCGCGGTTGAGCCATCCGTCTTCGGTGGCTTTGATGCCCGGAGTGCCGGCCTCCATAAAGTCCTGTGCGTCGAAGTGAGAGCGGCTGGGGTCGGGCGAACCGGCGGCGTGCACAATCGCCAGTTGACGCTGCTTCCAGAGCGGCTGGAACGACGCCAGCGACGGATGCAGGCCGAAGAAACCATCAAGATCAATCACCGCCTTGCGTGGAATATTGATGCTCGGCCGCATCGCGTAATACTGCGGCTCGCCGTGAGGCACAACAATATTCAAACCGTCAGCCGCGCCGCGCTGGAAGATGACCACCAGGCGCTTGGTGCGCGTGCCTGGTTGAGTCGCTCCCCAGGCGGCGCGAGAGAGAAAGCTTGGCACCGCCGCCGTCCCGACGACGGCAAGCGCGCTGTTACGAAGGAAGACGCGGCGAGTGATAGACATAAAAATAGCTCCTGGCTGCTAGCTCTTCGCTTTGGCCTAACCTAATACCCGGTTAGCCAGAGTCACGATTCGAGCTAAGAGCCAAGAGCTAATGGCTAAAAGCTACCTTCTCTGAAACTCCGGCGAGCCGAGCAATAGTCCCGCGATCGTGCTGAGATCCGGAGGACGAGACGCGTCCACGGGCTTCCGCGCTCCGGACTTGTCCGGCTTCTGCTGCGCGCCGTTGATCGCCGCGGCATCGATCTGTGCCGTGATCGAATCGTGCGTCTGGCTTGATACATCTCCGGCGAGCAGAGAATTTTCCAGAGTTGTTAAAGCCAGATTCGAATCCCGAGGACTGCTTCCCGCCAGCTGCCCGACGTCTACCTTTACCGCCTTCATCTTGTCGCTAGTCAGCGTTAAAGCAAAATTCATGCGATTGAGCAACGCCGAAGAGCTTACCCAGGTTTCCGCCTTCATGGAATACCCCGTAGGTGGCTGCGCGCCGTAAAGTGGCATGCCCATATTGTTGAGCTGACGGATCAAGGGCAATGCATCATCGACCTCAGCCCCGGTTGCGCGCACCGCCGAAACCACGAATTCCAACGGAGTTTTCACCTTAGCGCGGTAGGCGCCATCATTCCAAAACTCCGGGGAGTGGAAGAGCACAGTCAGGACTTCGCGGATATCTCCCTTTTTCTTCAGAAACGTTTTCGTCATGCGATCGACTAAACCCGGAGGAGGATCATCCGAAACGAAACGTTCGGCGAGCTTCAGGGAGATGAAGTGGGCCGTCTGCGGACTTGTGGCCAGCCGGTGCAGCACTTCCAAGCCTTCGCCTTCGCCCTTGGGCTTGATGCGGTGACCAAGCACAAACTTTGGCCCCGGCTCGTGCATGCGCGGATCAAACTTGAAGCCGCCGCCCTGGTAGGGCTTGTCGATGGTCCACCCGGTAAAGACTTTCGCGACCTCGGTGACATCGCGCTGCGAGTAGCCGCCACTCACGCTGAGCGTGTGCAGTTCGAGCAACTCACGCCCGTAGTTCTCGTTGAGACCGCTCGGGCGCTTGCCCTGATTTGGCCGCGGACGTGGCGGTGGATAACGACGCGAAGAAGGATGCAGCGGAATGCCCATCGCTTGCGCCGAATCGGGCCCTACACTGAGCCAGTTGTCCAGGTAGAACAACATTGCCGGACTCTTCGCCGCCGCCACCAGCAGGTCTTCGAATTTTCCCAGGGCGTGTGGTCGAATCACGTCACGCTCGTAACCGGTAACCAGCAGCCGTTCGACTCCCTTTTCCATGAACACATTGAAGTGATTAAACCAAAAATCGGTCATCACCTGCTCAAGCTGACGCTCGCTGTAAGTCGCGCGCAGGAGCTTCGCCTGCGCCAATTCCCCGGTCACAACGCCGGCGGGATTATTCATGGCGAGCAACGTCTCTTTTTGCCTCGGAGGCAGAACGGCAAGAAACTCCTGCCCTTTCCCGCCGCGAAGAGAATCCGCAATCGCGAGCTGTGCCGTTGCTGACATGCTTAGAACTTTCTTGAAACGCTGGTCCGCAGGGAGGCTCGTCAACTGCTGCACATCAAGATCGGCATAAAGCTGTTCCTCGCGCCGTCGCGCTTGTGGTTCGTCCTCGGGCGTGAGTTTCGCGGCCGGAGCAGGCTTCATGCCTGCAGAATTATCCGCGGTCGCGTTTGCGCTCTGCGCTGCAATGCTTTGTGGAGAGGTCACAACGGCCACGTTCCCGGCGAGGTCAGATGCCGAATTTGTATTCTTGCCGGCTTCCTGCAAACGTTCCTTTTTTTCCTGTTGGCGATCGATTTGCACTTGATACACCATCCGTAACCCTGCCTCGGACGGCATAGAACTCTTGCCGTTGATTACCTGATTGATTTCCTGGCCATCAGGAAAATCTTCTGCCAGCTCCTTCGCGTTCATCCGCAGAGTGCGAAACGGTTCCAGGCGCGCATTCAGAGCGCTATCGTCGATTTTGTCGGGATGCAGTTGCAGATCGATCCACTTGTCGACACCGATCGCCATCACGCGCTGCACGTCCCCCGGACGCGGACCGAAAGTCAGGCGATTGAGCGCGTGCAAGGCACGCCGTTGATCGCTCATATGACTGCTGGCGCCGGAGGGCGGCTTGTCTTTGTCCTTGTCCTTGTCCTTCTTATCAGCCAGCAACGGTGGGACAGTGCATGCGAGGCCGACGGAAAGAAGCAGAATGACGAATTTCACGCGGCCCACAACCATGAGGACTCCGGATCAAGGAAAGACGACAGCCCTCTTATTATCAACCCGGACAGGCGAAAAAGTTGCTGAGTCTCATTCCCAAGGATACGGATCGTGAGCCGCCAAGAGCCGGAAGCCAGGATCTTCCGCTAGGTCAAATATATTTTCCCCCGCGACACCTTATGCTGCAGAGTTGCAGCCAACTGGTCGATGTCGCCTGGAGAAATGTTGACTGTCATGTGATCGGCCAGGAGCGGGGTTCGATTACTTCCCACGGCGTCGCGCCGTACCTGGATCAGAAGGGCTTGCACGACGTTGGGATCGTACTTTTGCGGAGCCATTCGGACCAGGTCACTCAGAGCACTTCCCAGAGAAAGTGATTCGCGATATGGACGCGTGCTGGTCATGGCGTCGAATGTGTCGGCGAGCGCCATAATCCGCACGGGCACGGGCAAGTCATCCCCCGCCAAAGCGTCCGGATATCCGGAACCGTCCGAACGCTCATGATGCCAGCGCACCGACTCGTGAATCTTCGGCCAGGGAAACTCGACGCTGCTGACGATCTGATGGCCGACCACAGTATGGTCCGCCATTTCGCGGAACTCCTCGGGATTGAGCGCACTCGCTTTGCTGAACAGGCGGCGGTCGACAGCCACCTTGCCGATGTCATGCAAATATCCTGCGCTACGCAGCGCGGCAACTTCTCCCGCCTCCACACCCATGGCTTCACCGATTGCAGCGGCATAGCGGCCGACCCGCAGGGAATGGCCGTGAATGTTGACGTGCTTCACATCGATGGCAGTGGCGAATGCCTCAAGGGCGCTGTCATAGAAGCCATGCAGAGAGGCCATCAGCCGCAAGTTTTCGGTTACGCGCTGGGCCAATGTCTGCGTAAGCGCGTGGTTGTGTACGGCGAGTCCAATATAGCTGCAGAGCAGATCCGCGGCATCAAGTTCTGCCTTTAAGTAGGGCGCGTCGCCGGGACGCCGTCCCAGAGCAATGACTCCGACAAGCTTACCCACCGATTTGAGCGGAGCGATGCATTTGAAGAGCTCGGGAGCGACGTTGCCGTTGGAGCTGAGAAACACGGAACAGGTGGAAGCGTTGAGCACGATAGGTCCGCGCGCGGCAGTAAGCGCGTGAACATGTTTAGGAAGAA